>NZ_BAEB01000035.1:0-45558 GCF_000241225.1 Acinetobacter sp. NBRC 100985
GTAATCATGTTTATATTGGCTAAGTACATAACATAGGATTTGAATCTGTTGAATATTAAAATTTAAGATCTGTGATGTAGATTGCCCATTCAGAAAATGATCAATCCAATACTTACACTCAATAAAATATTGGATGGATACAGTGTAGTGAAGCTGTGTTGAATAGAAGTACTGAAAGGCTTCATATAATGTACTCAATGTTTGTTGGAATTGTTGTTCACTCATCTGTTCAAAACAGACATCGTAAACAAAGTCTTCAATCGCAGTACAAACACTGGATTCATTCCAAAGAACTGTAGTCAAATTCATGTCGTGATACTCATCATGTTAGGATTCATATCACTTACTATTCTGTAAAAAATTAATAGTCATAAATTAGCTTATAAAATATAGCCTATACATATGAATCAAAATATATAGAAGTATTTAATAATATTAATAACCAGCTAAGCTGGATAGCTACTTGCCTCTAAGAACACCTTACAATCCGACACTTCACTAGCCTAAACTTGGTCAACATGAACAAGCTAAAGTTAGTTTTAAGCAACAATTTGTGATCCATCATTTGACTTTGATCCTTCATCATGAGTATGAACTAAAAATTTACGTCGACTTAATTTTTAGAAAATTGATATTTGGCTATATGATTCTTACTTTTTCATACCTATAAAAGGGCTATTTTTAGCAAAAAAGGGGGCTATAACTACATAAAACACCATATATGTATCACTAAAAACTCATAAAAAAATTATGAATATCCCACTAGTAATCTACAAAAAATATTATTAATATTTTATAAATAATTCTACATAGTGATAAAAATATGACTATTACTCGTGACAATGGTCAAGTCATCATATCCAACAAAACTCAGCAACATTTGGAGGGGCTAGGTCGATTTGAAGAAAGAGAAATTAGGTGGTCATGGAATTTCTTACAAATGTTTAATTTATATTTTTTAGGGCCCAACTCATCGATCACACAAAAAAAAGAAATTATTATTAACCATATAAATAACTTACAAGATAAAGAAGTCCACATAAGAAATTTAAAAATAAATATTGAAAATCATCTAATACCATTGGAATACTTAGAGTGGATAGAAAAAAATGATAATAGGAAAATAATATGGTTAATACATAAAATTCAAAGTGAATTTAATCTAACACCAACAATTTCAATCAATGGAGATCCATTTAAAGATTTTATATATCACCTAGATATAATTCCCTTAGATGTGAATCATAAAATTTTTTTCATACAAAATAAGAAAATAGAATGGTTAAATATAAAAACACCAGACAAAGAAATAAAATGGTTGGATGAAACAAATAACAATCAACTAACATGGGCATGGGAGTATTTAATAAAATTTTATAGAAATATAAATATTTTCTATCCACCTCAAAATAATATGGATCTTTATAATGCAATTCTAATTTCATTAGACAATATGTCTTATGGAGTTCCATCTGATAAGAAATTATTTTTAGATCGTATGAAAAAGACATGGAGTCAAAAGAAATTTAGAGATTCAGGAAAGGCGAAAAAACCTTATCATCTCCCTTTAACAAAAAACACTCAAAAGCAACTTGAGAAATTAGCTGAGCTAAAAAACTGCCGAAGAGAACAAGTTATTGAGCAACTGATCGAAAAAGAGTTTGTGTTACTAAACTTGGATGAAAATGGTAAACCTAAATACAAATAGTATTACCCACTCCTTGATATTGGATAGTGACTAAGATTAATTACTTACTCACTATCTTTAAAGCAACTAGTTCATACTTTCTAACTCTATTATTTTATAGACGCTAACCACAACTATTTAAAATGATTAAATCCCTAAAACTATCTGATAAGGTTTAAATCCATCCAATACAACTTCACCAATCAGATTGATGAATGGTTCTGTCTTACCATAAGCCATCCATTGATCTAGAGCCTCATAGTAGGTCAAGCGATTTTCTACAGTAATCACACTAGGTGGATAGCCTGCTTTAAGCAGTTCCAGATTCATCAGTAACCGAGATGTTCGACCATTTCCATCAACAAAAGGATGAATTCCCACAAAATCAGCATGAACCTTGGCGGCTCGTTCAACAGGATGCAGATTGTGAGCTTCCTTGTTATACCAATCTATAAACTGCGCCATCTTGTCATTAAGAAATGTGTAATCTGGTGGATTAGTAGTAGCACCTGAAATTAAGACATTTTGCTGGCGATATCGTCCAGCATTTTCATCATCAATGTTTTTTAATATTAGTTGATGAATATTCCGAATTTGCCATTCAGAAAATGGTTCTTCTTTTTTTATAATATCTTCAACATACAAGATTGCATCACGATGATTGATCGCTTCAAAATGCTCTCTTAATGCCTTACCACCTACCGTAATCCCTTCTAGAACAACTTTGGTTTCCAATAAGGTTAAAGTATTACCCTCAATCGCATTGGAATGGTACGTCCAGCGCAAGATCAAGTCTTCATGTAGATTTTTAACAATTGCAGGTGAAAGAGGTCGATGCTGATCTAATTTAGCTTTTAAATCATCAATGATCTCAAACATGCTTGTCTCTGTATGTACGTAAGTATCAAATGATCATACATTAAAAAACGATAGCAATAAAATCCGTCAAGTTAGTATAAAGCTTCCATACTATAGTAAGAACAATGGCTAAGTAGCCAATGAAGTACCCTCATGCAATTGGGGGTATAACTGGGGGTAAAATAATTTACCCCCAGTTATACCCCCAAACTTTTTACAAGTGACGTAAAAGAATAAATTTGAAAAAAATAAGTTATATTTATTTTGCAGGCTGACCCCATTGATTTCGTTCTGGCTTTGTTTCACTGACCATCCAAATAAGGAGAGGAATAAGACCAATAATCGTAAATGCAATTAACACCCACCATCCTGAACGATCAACGTCATGTAAACGTCGTACACCCACAGCAAGACCTGGTAAAAAGAATGCCAAAGAGACTAGCCCAGAGATCGCATCCATTCCGCTATCACTTATTCCAATTATGCCGAAGACAACACCTAGAATAAAACCAACTAATATTTGAAACAGATAAAAGTACCAATATTCTTTTCTACGCGCACGACCTGAAAAATTGACATAATTTCTTAGACATTTCATTGCCCAATCAAAAAAACCATAATTTTCTTCTTCATCCAGTTGGCTATTAGTTTGCACTTTAGAAGATAACTTCTCTCTTGCAGTCTGCTGCGAAAAACTCACTAAATAGATCGCCGTTGCCTGCCCTAATTCATTCACGACAAAATCAACTTGTAAATCTCGTGCAGGTGCCAATTGCTCTTTCCATTCAGAACCAAAGAAGCTATAACGTTTTCCATCCTCCCCTGAAATTGCTCCCTCATCAAGCTGCGCGTTAAAAGTTAATACTGTACCTTTCATTATATATTACCTATTGATATTCAGATTTATAGTTAGGATTCAGAATATTAATCGACTTAATAATATATAAAAAGAAATTTCAGACAGTTCTGTCTAGTACTATAAGAATTAGATGAATTTGAGGGAGCTGATTATCAAGGCGTTCCTATCACAGCCTATTTAAATACAGATGAACTCATTGACTCTTATGTATATGTACTCATGAAAAAATAATTGAGATTGGCGAAAATCTAACATTTAAATTAAATTTATCTGTTTGCTCATTTTTTCGCTTGTATTTTTAATTAGATTCTGTAAAATTCTCGCCACGTTGCCGGCATAGCTCAGTTGGTAGAGCAACTGACTTGTAATCAGTAGGTCCACAGTTCGAATCCGTGTGCCGGCACCATTTCCTACCTTTTCTTCATCATTTCTTTAAAGTGCGAAATATTCGGATTTAACACATCCCATTTATTTGCATGACTGACAAAAATCTCTGCTTTCGGTTGATACATATTTGGATCATCGAGTGTTCCTGCACGTATAGAAATCATATCTGGTACAAGCTCCGGCAAACCAAACATTTGTGAACCGCAGTTTGGGCAAAAAGCACGGCGTATAGGTTTTCCAGATGAACCTAAAGATTCAAAATAGTGTAATTCGCCTTGAATATTGAGTTCAGATTGCTGAAAAAAAGCAATCGGCGCATAGCCTCCACCTGTAGCTTTCTGACAGTCTCGACAATGACAATTAAATTGATAACGTGGTTCTACATCCGCAGAATAAGTCACAGCCCCACATAGGCAAGACCCTTTATATTGATTTGGCATTTTATATTCACTTTTTAACTGCACTTACTTGAATATAGCGCACTAAACCATCTTGATAGAGTTTTCGACACAACTTGGCAGTCATCTCTATTTTTAATTGAGCAAAGTCGAAAGCTTTTTTTTGCATTTCTCTTGTTTCGATATATCGAGCAAATCCATCAAACACAGGCTTTGAAAAATCCTGAATTTCAATTTCAGTAAAGCCATGTTCTACTAACGCATGGCTAAGTTGCTGCTCGTTCATCATATGCTGCCATTTCACATCGGCAGCTTTTAATAAATATTGATAACGTTGCTTCTGTGCATAACTACAACTTTGCCAAAGATCAGTCCAAACTAAATAGTGAAAAGCTAAACGTCCTTTTGAATTCAAAATAGAATGCGTAGAATTGAGAAATGAATTCAAATTGCTGTGATATGCAGCATCAATACAAATCACGGCATCAAATGAATTTAAAAAATTGATTTGTTTTAAATTCAAAAATGAATCGCAATATATGGCAACTTGCGGCAATTGTTTTTGAATTCGTTTTACACAGTCGGATTGCAGTTCGATAGCCGTAAGATTTTCGATTTGATAATATTGTAACCAATGCAATAGGCTGGCACCTTGTCCACAACCTAAATCTAAAACGCGATCAGATTTTTTCAGCTGAATTGAACTGGCGATTTGATCCGCTAAATGCTGACAAGCGAGAGGATAATCATGATATTGATCATGCCAATATCCGAGATTACTCCAAGCAAGCACGGCATCATCACCTAGTCGTTTAGCATCAATTGCATATTTATGCCCAATGACTTTTTCGATCAATGCCTGCTTGAAGTTGGCCATTTTAGTAGCCGAGTTCTGGTGCAACTTTCACTTTTGGTTTTAACCCAACAAACGGCGACGGCGCACCTAAAATCTCAGAAATATGCATTGCTGAGGTCACGGCTGATTCTAAAATTGGTAAACCATCACATGACCACGAACCACAATAGAATACTTTACGGTCTTGTTCTAAATGGCGCTGCTGGATTTGTTTATTTAAAGCTACCGTCTCAGAATCCACAACTGCACGTGTGAGTTTGACTCTAGAAATAATTTTCTTCGGATCAATATCAATCACTGGGCACCATGTTTGGAATACGGCATTTTTACCAACCAAACTTGGCTCGATAGCATTAATCCATACCGTGAATTGTTGACGGATAAATTTACGATCCATCATGTAGCTCAACACAGCCCAATCTTTACGGCGTGGTGGCATCACCACTGGATCGGTATGAATCACCAAATCACCCTCTTCAAATCTAAACTTTCTCAATAAAGCCAGATCCTCAGCGAACTGTGGTTGCTTCAAGAAATTTTCAATGACAGGGGTTGGTGTTGCAATCACGACACGGTCAAATAGCTTTTTCTCACCTTGACCATTTTCGACCAAGACTTTATCACCTTGTTCTTCAACGTTTTTCACAGGAGAACCGCTGAAAATATGAATACCATCAATCAGACGATTTACCAGCGCAGGCGTTCCACCCTTCATTCGTAATAATGCTTCACCTTCAGTAAGCTGACGAATGAACTCAAGCAAAGGCTTAGCTGGCCATTCACCAATGGTTTTTGGATGACATGTACAAATTGTATAAAGCACAGGCATCACCGTACCATGCCAAAAAACTTCCTCAATATGATATTGATTCATGAATTCAGCGAGGGTGATATCTTGATTTTCAGATTTAAAGAACTGATTAACCGCTGTTTTTAACTGCAACATGCCTTTAACTAAGCGCCAACCATATTGCTGGATACCTTTACGGTTATTGATAATTGGAAAATTACCGATACGGCTGCGTGAAGTCGTTAACCATGTATCTGTTTTATCTTCAAATAACCAACTGCAAGCCATAAATGTACGCACTGGAAAGGTTTCAATGCCCAAATAACTTGCCAAACTTAAGGTATTTTTCCAAAGTTTCGGATTCATCACCCGCAATGGAGCATCAATTATGCCACCATCAAAATCAATACTATGACTATCCATGCCCCGACCAGCGAGTGCTTCGAATATAGTAACTTTATGTCCTGCATCATGTAGGATTCTGGCGGCAGCGAGTCCTGCCATTCCACTGCCAATAATTGCAATATCCAAAATTTATGTCCCATCAGTTGATGATTTTTCTTGATTATGACTGATCCTTAACTCAAACGCCGTATTAAAAAATACCAGATTCAGTATTAAAGTCAGACTTTTGTCGTAATGCTGTTGTTCATTTATTGTTACATTTTAGAATACTGCATTTTTTAAGCTTAAGCACATGAAAAAATTAATTTTATTAAATTATTAATCACAAAAATATACAGAACATTCTTTATTTTTCCATTTTTGCGGCTTGAAAGGGTTTGCAAAGCAAAAAATTAGCGCTATTCTGATTAAACAACAATGAGAAAGCAGTCACATAATAAACTGTACAATAATAAGTGACCTAATATTAAAAAAATCAATAGAGGACCTTATAGCGAAAGCCCATAACTCTAAAGGAGTTATGGGCTTTCTTATATTTATCAATGACTAAGCGAAATAATGAACATTAACTTTCCATCACACCAAACTTACCGCTATTGAAATCGTTGATTGCATCAATGATCTCGGCTTTGTTATTCATCACAAACGGACCATAGCCTTCAATTGGCTCATTGAGTGGCTGACCTGTTAAAATCAAAAACTTACTGTTTTGTGTCGCTGTGACAGTAAAATCAATATCTTCACGACTTAAAACAACTAAACTTGGCGCTCCGATCACCTGCTCATTTAAAGTGACTTCGCCAGACAGTAGTACAAATAAAGTGGTATGCCCTTCTGTCACATAAAATGTATGAGCTTGCTCAGCACTTAATGTTCCATCCCAAACATTGACTGGACTGAATGTGGTTGCAGCGCCCGCTGTCTCTTGATATTGACCAGCAATAATACGTAACTCACTGCCCTGATCATCTAAAGCAATACGTTGTATCTGCTCGGAGTCAATCGCTTGATATTTTGCTGGGGTCATTTTGGAATGCGTTGGCAAATTTACCCACAACTGCACCATTTCAAATAAACCACCTTGCTGTGCAAACTCAGGCGAATGAAACTCTTGATGCAAAATACCACCACCTGCGGTCATCCATTGCACATCGCCCGCTTTGATCGTTCCTCCACCACCTGTCGAATCTTTATGTGTGACTTCACCTTGATAAGCAATCGTCACCGTTTCAAAACCACGGTGTGGATGTGAGCCTACGCCATGTTGTGCTTGAGTTGGCTCAAAGCGATACGGCGCTGCATAATCCAACAGTAAAAATGGACTGATGCTTTGGCCTAAACGATCATATGAAAACAGGTTATAGACAGGAAAACCATCTCCAACCCAATGCATATGTTTGTTTTGATAAATACCAACAATCTGTTTCATCTATGTACTCCTATAAGGTAGAAGCTTTGATCTTGAAATTCATTTTACGCTTGCAACGTTTCAGCTTATAGCCACAGGATCACAACACATTATTCTAGAAATAGGACAATCAACTTTTTGCTTTTATTCACTGAAACATTTGATCAAGATCGTCCTATTTTTAGTATTGTTAATCTCGTTTATTGATCTTCTGGCTCATGAAAATTTTCAATAGCATGCATCTACAAGGTGTTTCATCCGACTCATCTTTTTTAGAAATAAATGCAAAAACATGAGGATAAAATCATGAGCCAAGACTATATTCGTTTAGATAAAAATAATGCCGCGGTGTTATTGGTTGATCACCAAACTGGTCTATTGTCCCTCGTTCGAGACATTGATCCTGATAAATTCAAAAACAATGTGTTGGCACTGGCTGATGCTGCGAAATATTTTAATCTACCAACCATTTTAACCACGAGCTTTGAGAATGGTCCCAATGGCCCTCTTGTCCCAGAACTTAAAGACATGTTTCCTGATGCACCGTACATTGCTCGTCCTGGTCAAATCAATGCTTGGGATAATCAAGACTTCGTTCAAGCCGTTAAAGCGACTGGCAAAAAGCAACTCATCATCGCAGGTGTTGTGACCGAAGTATGTGTTGCTTTCCCAGCGTTATCAGCGCTTGCAGAAGAATTTGAAGTATTTGTCATCACAGACGCTTCAGGCACATTCAATGAACTCACCCGTGATGCGGCATGGGATCGTATGTCAAAAGCAGGTGCTCAATTGATGACATGGTTTGGTATGGCATGTGAGCTACATCGTGATTGGCGTAATGATATTGAAGGTTTAGGTGCATTATTCTCAAATCATATTCCTGATTATCGCAACCTGATCAATAGTTACAATCAAAATACCTCGCAAAAGTAAACTACTTGCACAATCAGCTCAAAATCGTTAATGCTATTTTGAGCTGGCTACTCATGACAGGATTTATCGACCTTGATTAATTCATTTGATGATTTCTATTACTTTTATCTCGTTGTTAAACATGGCGGATTTAGTGCTGCAAGTGAGGCTGAAAATATCAGTAAATCAAAACTCAGCCGTCGAATTATTGATTTAGAAAATAAATTTAATGTCAGCCTAATACAACGCACAACACGACATTTTAAGGTGACTGAATTAGGGCAAGAATTTTATGAAGAATGCTGCAAAGTCATTGTTCAAGTTGAATGCGCCGAAAATGTTTTATTAAAACAAAAGAGCGAGCCACAAGGTGTCGTAAAAATCAGTTGTCCACCGCTGATGATGCATTTTCAAATTCGAAAAATTTTAAATCAATTTCTTAAAACCTACCCCAAAGTCGAAATTTCACTAGAGCTAACCAGTCGCCGAGTGGATATTTTGCATGATGATATTGATCTGGCAATCCGTACCAATTTCGAGCCAAATGAGGACTCCAGTTTAATTGTTCGTGATGTGATTAAAACCGATCATTGTCTAGTTGCCGCACCTGAGTTGCTACAGGGGCACATCATTTTGGATGCATCAGAATTACAAAATTATCCAAGTATCAGTTTGGGCAATCAAAAGCAAAACTATCTTTGGCATCTGTGTAATACACGCACTGGTGAAACCATGGAGATTCCCTATCAGCCTCGAGTGAAAAGTAATGATTTGGCAGGAGTTTACTATGCGGTTGCCGATGGTTTAGGGATTGCCGATCTACCTTTTTTAACTGTAGAAGCTGACATTCGAAAAGGTCGACTCATTCATATCCTACCTGAATGGAAATCCAATATCGGAACCTTACAACTGGTTTATGGCTCAAGAAAAGGACAGCGATTAGTCGTGGAAAAATTGATTGAAACCTTGGTTGAGACCTTACGACGCTTACCCGAAAGTCATAAGGGTTATCTCGCAACTTAAAATAAAAAAACGGTCATGAATGGGCATGACCGTTTTAATAAAGCTGGGGTATGATCGCGGCTAGATCATCAGATTATTCAGATAAATCCAGACAGAGGTATTTCATTTCCAGATATTCCTCAATACCAAATTTAGAGCCTTCACGACCTAAACCAGACTGCTTTACGCCACCAAACGGTGCAACTTCATTTGAAATGGCTCCCGTATTGATTCCGACCATACCATACTCAAGTGCTTCACCCACTCGCCATTGACGCGCAGTACTTTGAGTAAATAAATAAGCTGCGAGACCGAACTCGGTGTCATTTGCCATCGCAACCGCTTCATCTTCTGATTTGAAACGGAATAATGGTGCAAGCGGCCCAAAAGTTTCCTCTTTCGCTACTTTCATTGCCTGTGTTACACCTGTGAGAACTGTTGGCTCGAAGAATGTACCACCCAATGCTGAACGCTGACCACCAATTCGTACAGTCGCACCCTGAGCAGTCGCATCAGCAATATGCGACTGTACTTTGGCAATCGCATCTTCATCAATCAATGGTCCTTGCGTTGAACCCTCATGACGACCATCACCTACCTGTAATTTAGATACGGCATCAACTAATCGTTCTGCCAATGCATCATAAATGCCATCTTGCACATAAATACGGTTGGCACAGACACAAGTTTGCCCACTATTACGATACTTGCTTGCCATGATGCCCTGAACGGCTTGATCTAAATTGGCATCATCGAATACCAGAACAGGGGCATTACCACCCAACTCAAGAGAAAGTTTTTTGATGGTTGGGGCGCATTGCTGCATCAGAATACGACCCACTTGAGTTGAACCCGTAAAACTCAACTTACGAACAAAATCACTCGCACAAATCGTTTGACCCACTTCAATCGCATCACCACTAATATTGAGAAGTACATCAGCAGGTAAGCCTGCCTGTAATGCCAATACTTCCAATGCATACGCCGTTAACGGTGTTTGTTCCGCAGGTTTCACCAACATTGAACAACCCGCAGCAATTGCTGGCGCTGCTTTACGCGTAATCATCGCCGCTGGGAAATTCCACGGTGTAATCGCCGCAGTGACACCGATCGCCTGCTTAATCACCAGTAACCGTTGATTTGGTAATGTCGGACTTAAAACCTCACCATCAATACGACGTGCTTGCTCTGCAAACCAACGAATAAATGATGCCGCATATCCTATTTCACCACGCGCTTCAGCTAAAGGTTTGCCTTGCTCAGCAGTCAAAATCTGAGCCAAGTTTTCCTTATGCTCAAGCATCAGGTTGTACCATGCCAGTAAAATATCTGCGCGAGCTAAAGCTGTTTGCTTTTTCCAAGCAGACTGGGCATCGGCTGAACGTTGAATCGCAGCTTCAACACCCGCTTGGCCATAGGTTTTTACCCATGCTAACGTATCACCTGTCGCAGCATCATTGACTTGGATATAGTCATTCGAGGTCGGTGCATCAAATGAAATATCAGGATGTTTTAATAAATACTGCAAATTTTCTTGGATCATGCAGATTGCTCCACTGCTTTCACACTGTCTGCTGTTAAGGTTGCAAAACCTTGCTTCAAGATGTCAAGACCTTGGCGGAATTGCTCAGCAGGAATGGTTAATGGGTAAAGGAAACGAATTACGTTACCGTATTTACCACAAGTTAGAATCAATAAACCATTGTCCATTGCATAAGTTTGTACAGCTTTTGCTTGTTCCGCTGTTTCTAACTCGGCAGCAACCATCGAACCTAACGCACGAATCTCAGTCACAACATCGCCTGAAGCCTGCTGAATGTCTTTCAAAACCGATACCAGTTCAGCCCCAAGCTCATTGGCACGTTCACATAAGTTTTCTTCTTCGATTGCATCAATCACTGCATGCGCAGCAGCCACTGCGATTGGGCTACCTGCGTATGTTCCGCCTAAGCCACCCGGGTTTGGTGCATCCATCACTTCGGCACGTCCCACTACACCTGAGATTGGGAAACCCCCACCCAAGCTTTTCGCCATGGTGATCAAATCTGCTTTGGTTTCATAGTGATTCATCGCAAATAATTTGCCTGTGCGTGCAAAACCAGATTGCACTTCATCAGCAACCAATAAAATCCCGTGTTTGTCACACAAAGCTCTTAAACGTTTTAAAAACTCAGCAGGAACAACGTTAAAACCACCCTCGCCTTGTACAGGTTCAAGCACAATCGCAGCCACATCATGCGGAGCAATATCTTCACTGAAAATATCCTCAACACTTTCAATCGCTGCTGCAACTGAAATCCCTTTTTCTGGCACTGGATAACGCGCATGGAATACACCTGCTGGCATCACACCAAAATCACGTTTATAAGGCGCAGTTTTACCTGTCATTGCCATAGTCATAAATGAACGACCGTGGAAACCATTACCAAAGGTAATAATGCCATGACGACCTGTATGAGAACGTGCAATTTTCACGGCATTCTCAACTGCTTCTGCGCCTGTCGTAAAAAATGCTGTTTTCGCAGCACCTGCAATTGGAGCACGCTCATTGATACGTTCAGCAAGCGACACATAGCTTTCATATGGGGTAACTTGATAAGCCGTATGCGTAAACTTGGTTAATTGTTCTGTCACCGCTGCAATCACTTTAGGATGACGATGCCCTGTATTTAGCACTGCGATACCGCCAGCGAAGTCTGTATATTGCTTACCGTTTTTATCCCAGATCGTTGCATTTTCAGCTTTCTCTGCATACCACTGACACATCACACCCACGCCACGTGGAGTTGCTTGCTGTTTACGTGTATTCAGTGCAGAATGTTGAGTGTCCATTTTATTCCCTCATATCTCATCATCAGTTACAGCTTTGGTCGTACATCCTAGGGGTCGATTTTTAGGATGCGATACAATGACTGCCTATAACTGTAATTTCGCTCGTCTGATGACAACTGACGAGAGCCATTTTTAAACTGTAGGAGAGAGCCAATTGCGCAGTTTACTTGGGGATCATTTGTTACAAAGACTCCAACAGGACACTGAGGGAAAACTACATCAACGCCTGTTCCGTTGTCTGCGTGGTGCAATCATTGATGGTGTGGTTCAACCGATGACTCGCCTACCTGCTTCTCGCGACTTAGCAAGCGAAATTCATGTCTCTCGAAATACCGTCCTCAGTGCTTATGAACAATTACAGGCTGAAGGATATTTAGAGGCACGTACAGGTCACGGCACATGGGTAGCGGAGCAATTACCTGAAAAATTTTTAAATACCAAAAATAAAAAGAAAGAACCCGATTTACCAGTTACTCAAAGTTCATATGCGTTATCACAGCGAGGTTCCAACCTATTAGGTTATGCCGCAGCTTCACCACATCAATGGGGTGCTTTTGTGCCTGGTGCGCCGGATGTCACCGAATTTCCTCATCATATTTTTAGTCGTATCCAAGCCCGTTTAAGCCGTGAACCTGATATTAACCGATTGATTTATAGCAATGCTGGGGGATGTCTTGAGCTACGCAGTGCCTTAGCTGATTATTTACGGGTAGCGCGCTCAGTTCAATGCGATGCTGATCAAATTATTATTACGGAAGGCATTCATCAAGCGATAGATTTAGTCTCACGCGCACTGAGTGACATTGGCGATAGCGTCTGGATCGAAGACCCTGCATATTGGGGAATGCGTAATAATTTAAGAATTAACGGCGTAGATATTCAGCCAATGCCTGTTGATGCAGAAGGGATCATTCCTGAGCAAAATCCAACCCAACCACCCAAACTGATTTTTGTCACGCCATCACACCAATATCCTTTAGGCTCACATCTGAGCTTAAATCGTCGTAAGCAACTGCTTCAAATCGCACGCCAACACAATGCTTGGCTCGTGGAAGATGATTACGATAGTGAATTCCGCTTCTCTGGACAGCCTTATCCATCCCTACAAGGCTTGGAAAATAATGCCCCAGTCCTGTATATGGGTACGTTTAGCAAAACGATTTATCCTTCTTTGAGGATTGGTTATTTAGTTGTGCCTAAGCCACTGTTTTCACCACTGCGTATCGTTGCAGCAGAGCTATATCGTGGCGGGCATCTATTAGAACAAAAAGCACTGGCTGAATTTATTCGTGAAGGCCATTATGAAGCCCACATTCGCCGAATGCGATTGCTCTATGGCAAAAGACGGGACTATTTAGTCAGTCTGATTCATCGCTATTTAGGACCTGAATTTCTACATGAATATGATGAAGCAGCGGGTCTGCATCTGGTTTTAAAGTTGCCTGCTACGTGTGATGATGTCGAAGTTGCCGCGACTGCATTAGAGCGCGGAGTCAAAGTCCGTCCGCTGTCTCAATACTACATGCGCTCACATGCCCATGCTCAACGTGGTTTACTGATGGGATTTGCCTGCGTCAACGAGAAAGATATGGTGATGGCATTTGGGACATTGCTGCAATGTCTACGTGAAGCTGGCGTACCAACACTCAATTGAGTCCTATATTTTTAAGCATAGATAAAAAAGAGCCTCCAGATTGAGGCTCTTATCTTTTTTTAAACTTTAGACTAATTTTTCTTCATGGATTTGGGCTAAATGCGTTTCTCTACGCTCCTTCCCCCAACCGAGTTTTTGCGACAATAATCCTGAAACCACGATAATGCCAAATAATGCGGTGGTGTAAATTACTTCTTTAAAATAGGTCCCTTCGATCAACATCGTCAGGATGGCAGCAATAATTGCAAAGATCACCACATAAGTTAAATAAGGGAACATCCACATTTTAAACTCAATATTAACACCTTCTGCTTCAAGCTTTTTGCGCATACACAACTGTGAATAAGCAATGGTCAAATACACATACAGAGTTGCTGCACCAGTGGTTAACATGAAGAAATCATAGACATCCATACTCTTGGTCGCTGTTAAAATCACAGCAATAACCGAGAAGAAACACGACACCAATACACCCACCCATGGGCTACTTTTACGATTCACAGAAGCAAAACTTTTCGGCGCATCACCACGCTTCGCAAGTGAAAAGAGCATACGGGAACAAGTATATAACGCGGAGTTAAAGCAGCTACAAACCGATGTCAGTACCACAAAGTTGACGATATGACGTGCTTCAGGAACCCCAAGGGCATTGAGCGTGACACTATAGGTTCCCCAAGTTGAATCTTTTAAAAGCTCGTTGTTGTGAGGAATCAAACATACCGCGACAAACATCGATCCGACATAGAATAAGACAATTCGCCACACGACTGAATTAGATGCCTTACGGATTTCTTTCGACGGATTTTCTGACTCTGCTGCTGCTACAGTCACAATTTCAGCACCAATGTAGGCAAACATGACCCCAAGTAAAGCAGTGATAACGGACGATGCGCCATTTGGCATAAATCCTTGGGCAGTTAGATTGGTCACACCTGCGGCTGAAACATCACCCCACGGCCATAGGTGCATGATCGCAAGACTACCAATTACGAGGAATATCACAATTGCGATGACTTTGATCAATGCAAACCAAAATTCGAACTCACCATAGTTCTTAACGTTCTGTAAATTGACCGCGACCAACCCACCAATCACTAAAACCATATAAGCCCAAATCGGGATAAACGGGAACCAATTATTTAAAATTTTACCTGCAACATAAGCTTCCCACCCCATCAGCATGGCTAAAGTGCACCAATATAACCAACCAATCGAGAAACCAGCCCAACGACCAATCGCTCGGTCCGCATAAGTCGAAAATGAACCGCTGTCAGGGTTTAAAACGGCCATTTCTCCGAGCATACGCATAATGAACCAGACCAACAAACCACCCAAAGCGTAGGTAAGAAAGACCACGGGGCCTGTGTTGTAAATAATACTGCCTGAACCGACAAATAAAGAGCCACCAATCACTCCAGCGATAGAGATCATCGTCAAATGTCGTGATTGCAGACCATGTTTTAAATTTTGGGAGGGATTGGCTTCAGAACCATCTTGATGTGCTGCCATATCATTTTCCTTAACCTATGAGGGATACCAGCAATCCGAGGCTTCTTGCCTCACTGCTCAATATATCCCCTAAAAATTGTGTCGCTGAATTGCTCTTGTTCTCACAGAAAAACTAGAGTGATCCAAACAACGCTTCCGTATGCATACTTCCTATGGCTTTAATTTGTCGTTTTGGCCCTGAAGAAACGAGAGCCATTTTTATAATAAAGGAGAGAGCCAATTGTAAAAATTATGTGCAATACTGGCTAGCTTTATATTTTTCAAAGAAATCATAATTGGTTGTTTTTACATTTAAAATCAATCAACTAAACATCAATAAAATCAAAATTTATTACATATTTTATGATCTATAGATTGGTTCTTTTTATTGAAAGCGAATCATTATTGATCCATAACTTAAGTCTTATTTTGTTTTAGGATAAAAATGTGATGCACATAAAAAAGCCTCTTTCCAAGATTTGAAAAGAGGCTTTTTAGATTTAGTTCCAAGTCTTAGAACGGATATACACATCAAAAATAAATAAATATTTATATTACAATAAATTAAACAACTATGTTAACTATTGTGTTAAATCTAACAATTAAAATTTAACAACTATTTCAAAACAATTCAGAAGAATCAATGGACAATAGCAAGTTTAGGAAAAATATATAACGGAAAAATTGAGGGGAACTCTACAATTAAAAGCTATTCTATAATTTCGAGACTGCCTCATAACAAGCATCTAAATCAATAATTTTTATTATTAATTACAATAGCTTACGATGTAGCAATTAATAATCATACTAAATGATCTAGCTTTAGAATAAAATGATAACTAAAATTTAAAAACTGTTAATTTTTACCTATGGAAAAAAACGAAGATATCGTATTTGAACATGCTTGGAATTATTTTGAAAAACACTCAACGCAGAGAGTTAGTTTTTTTAATTTCTATATAATAATCATGGGGGCATCTGCGACTGCGATAGGTGTATTATTTAAAACCAAGGAATTATTCTTCTTTGGTATTTTGCTTGGTGTATTCATAGTAATTACGACATTTATTTTTTGGAAAATTGATCAAAGAACATCTTTTTTAATAAAGCATGCTGAAAAAGTTTTAGCAAAAATTGAAAAAAAATTCATCGACGAATATCAGATTTTTAGTAGTGAAGAAAAGGAATTAGAAAATTTTAATCAAAATATAATTTTTACAAAGAAAATAATGACATATGGTCAATTGTTTAGAATAATTTATATATTCATAGGCTCTATTGGATTTCTTAACATATTTTATTTTCTTTTCAAATTAGTATTAAAGTGATTATAACTCTAAAATTTCTATATGATCACTTTAATACTGAAATTTAATTCCAATCTTCTAGTAGTTTATAGACTACCTTGGCAGACAATAAGCATGCGACTCTATGAAATGAATCACTCTTTGTAATTGTCCCATTATCTACTACTGCTTTAGCACTAAAAAAAAGAGGGGGATTTTGAGATACTCTTGCAGCTTCGTACAGTGCGTATGACTCCATTTCAAAAGCTGTCTTCTTCCGATGCTGCTCCATAATCGAATAGGTCATCTCTTCACTAGCTACAACAGCACTACCGCTTGAAGTTGGTGCTAGTTTAATTGAAAATTCTAAATTCTCACACCCTTCGGGAAATTCACTTCTACCCAAAGTAATATCACTCTTTACAAATTTTTTAAAGCTTTCTTTCTTAATACTAGTATCAATATAAACTTCAGCAGCATGAGCTAATGGAACATCATATAATTCTGGTATAAATCCCTCTGAAGTCCATTTACCAGAATCGTGCTGATGGCAGACGCTTGGAATAATTACATCATAGATATTGGCCTTACCATCTATACCTGCACAAATTCCACTCATCGCCACAATATTTGGTTTGAACTTTTCAATAGCTTTCGTAACAGTAATAGCTGCACTCACCAATCCCATTCTCGATAATGTAACTATTACACCTTTTTTTGAATTAATTTCAATTTCTGTACACTTTAAGGAAGACAATATTTTTTCAGATGGATCAGATACATATCCTAACTCCACAAAAGCATCAGCTTCTTTCTGTAGAGCGCAGAAAATAATGAAATCGTAACTGACTTCAGGTATAGATGATTCTAATTTTCTCTGTAAACTTTCTTTCCAATCTATGTTACTTTCATTGTAAGTTACAATGACAATATCTTTTTGGTTGAGTCCTTTAAAGCTTTCTTCAGCGGCTTCATCAAATTGTGTAATTACTATTACGGGAGTTCTAAAATTACGGCAAGCATGGTCTCGTGTTTCATCAATAATACTTTCTGTCACATTTTCTGAATCTGTTGAATCTTTAAATCTAGGCACCATGAGGTCTGCTATGATTAAATCAAATTTTTCTCTATTAATAGTACTGATATAACTATTTAAATTAACCACCCTTTTAGTCTCGATACAATAATCCATACCTTGTATAACGGATTCAATAGCTTGAAACTTGGCATTTTCATCTTCAAGAATTAAAATTTTCATTGGCAATCTAACAAGTTTTCTAAAGAAGTTTTCCAATTTGTTCCATTTTCTGAATATTCAAAACATCCTAAAACAGAGCATCCCAATAATTCCTTAATCATATCTTTAGCTTCATTTATATGATAAAACTGACCAGATATTTCTATTTCTGGATATTGTGTAAGAATGATACACTTATCACTACGTTCAAGGGCATTTAATTCTAAAATTATATCCAAGCCACCAGTAAGAAACGATATTGGCGCACCCTCTCCAGAAACAATAGGATGACTAGGAATCGCCATATCAACCATAACAAAATTAAAATTTTCTAAATTAATAATTTCTATTGATTCAGCTAAGTTAGTTTTCACTATTATACTGGAATTGACGTACTTTAATGATAAAAAATTTGAAATACTATCAGCCTTAAAATTATCATCTTCTATAACTAAAATTTTCATTACGCATGTACCAGTGTATAAGATATATCAACAGTTACCACTTTATTTTCACAATAAATTCTATTAATAATAAAATTATCATCATTTGCTTGCAAATTATGCAGCTTCTTAATTCCACTTCTATCTTCTCTTAATTGTGCATTTAAAATATCATCTGATGATAAAACTTTAAGTCTAGAATTAACATAATCATCACTATGGCCGTCCTTAGTCTCAGAAGTAATAATAATATTAACATGAGGCCTTAAATTATGTTTAATCACATTAAATGATCTTGTAACTATTCCATTTTCTTTACCATGTTTAGCTGCATTATAGATCACAACATAAAATGCATCATATAAAACATGATAAGCCCCGCCCATTAACTCAATTTCTTTATCACCGAATTCAAGTTCAGGTGAAAAATGTGGAAAACTATCACGTACTTCCGCTACTACTGCTTTATATAGTAAAGATAGTGATGCCTTTGGAGCAACACTTTGTGGCCTTTTAAACCACATAGACATCATATTTATTTTATCAGAAACCAAATGTTGAACGTCTCTTATAAACTCTTTTGAAATCATGCTATTATTGGATAAATCTTTAATTTCACCAAGAAGCTCTGTCTGTATTAATATCTGTTTCCTATGATTTAAGAAAGAATTAATTTGTCTTAAATCGACTTCTATTAGCCTCCAACAATAATCAATCAAAATTGGAATAGTACCTAAAGAGTTATTCTCGGAATAATCTCTTAAAATATCTTTCGTGCAGGCAATAGCTATTTCTTGTTTCTCATTACCAGTGAGGGCAGGCTTTAACAAGCCATCTCTTTTATTTTGACTTTCAATATGTAAATTATTTCTAATAATTAAATTTATGTTTTTATCAAAAGACTCTACCCATGTATTCCATTTTGAATTTATTATAGGATCAGAAAGAAAATCCTCATAATCATTTTCTATGTTTTTAACAATTGATATTAAGTGCCCTTTAAATGTTCCATGGCGTATCCTTCTACCTAAGTAAGAAGCTATTCCAAAAATATTATTATTAGTAAATTCAAAAAATGCTTTCTCGACAACATTGTACAGCAAAGGAATCTCAGTATTTTCATCCTGCAGATTATATGTAATTCCGCCTAGAATTGTATTAATTTCTCTCATCAGTACATCGTTAATCCATTCAACAAATTTTGCTACATCAACATAAATCCTATGATCATCCAATTCATCTCTAACTCTACTAATTTGTTGATCAATTAAAATTGTTCTAGCCCTGTCTAGATAGCTTTTCTCCCCAGTAACCTCACCCATCCATTGATGTAAAACCGATCTGGTTTCTGTTACTTGTGATATCGTAGTAATAATATGAGATAATTTTGCAATAAAATCCTCTGTACAAGTCTCATATATATACAAAGCTATTGAGTCATTTTTTTCATGAATATATTTAATATAATCTAATAAAGAACCAGAATATCTATCTTTTACGACTTTTTGTATGAGTCTTCTAAGTAAAAAATCTTCTCTTTCATTTTTACTTTTTCTAGAAATCAATAAATAATAGATAATTTTAGCATCAATTGAATCTGTGAATTTTGCTAATTGCCTAATATTATCAATAGTTATTGTTCTTGCTAAATCTCTAGTTGAACCCATAAGTTTATATAAGTTTTCATCTTGAAGACATTCATCTCCATTATTCAAATATAAACAAAAGTTAAATAATGCAGTTCGAGTGATAATTCCATAATTTTCAATTTTCTTTAAATCTTCATAATTATGACTTTTAAAATTATTACTATCAGCCAACTCATTCAAGGAGGTTATATTTATCTCACCTCTCAAATCATCCACAACATCAGATGTAATTTTTATATATTTAGCATCAGGGTCATCATAAAAAAAATCTATTAATTTTCTATATTTTTTTATAAACCCATACTCACACCATGCACTAGATTGCTGAAAAAAGGTATCTTCGATAAAATTCAAATCACTAGAAATCAAATAATAATTTATTATTTTTTTATCATCAGAAAATTTTTTATCTAAATACTCAAAAAAATCAAAAATATTTTTATAATTACTACCTACCTTATCCTTATTCAAAAAAATAATGAATAAAGCATCAATTAAAGAAAACTGTAAATTTGATTGAATTAATTCTGAAAAATCTTCATCATCGACTGCATATGGGTGAAATGGAACTCTTATTATATCTCTAAGATATTTATTTTCATTTTTCTTATCAGGAAAATTTAAAATAGCTTTTTTTAAACTTATATAATCCTGTTCAAACTGATAACATTGAAATAAAGTATTTACAACCAAGTTACTATTCTTAAATCCACTCTTATTAATTATTTCATCAACTATTTCATCATTACCACCACCATCTAAAATTTTAATTGCAACAGCTTTCCTTAAAATAAAGTAACTATATCCATAATTTTTTAAAATCCCTTCTAATTTACTATATCTCTCCTCATTATTGCTAAATATTAATTCATTTAAATCCTCAATATCTTTTAAAAATTTATAAATTTTTACTTTCTCTTTTTTAAGTAGTATTTCTATATAATCCAAACTATCCTTTAAGTTAATATTCTTCAATCTAATGAAATTATTATATGTTTGAGGCTCGCTTGGATATAAAGAACTTAACAATGGTTCTTTAGTTTTTAAATTAACGTTTCTAAGAAAATTTTCAACCTCTACTAAGTCCTTTATTTTTAACTTCGCCCGCAATTTATTTAACAATACTACAGACGCTTCTTTATCAGAAAAAATAATTGCTCTGATTTTATTTCTTAAATCATAAGAAAAACTTTTAAATTCTTGTACTTTAAATCCAGAGTCAAAAATCATTTTTTTTGTTATGCTCACTTTTCCCCTCACCATACCCGTAAAAATAAAATATATTACTATTTTTATTTATATAAATACATAACCTTAAGACAAAATTTTTAGTACTTTACCTATCTTATAAATTTATCATAGTATGACAATTATTTCTTCATTTACAATCCATCCTGTATCCACGATCAATGCTATGACTAAATTTCTTGCGAAAATTGATCAATTGGGAGCTTTTCCCCCTATTACGATCATTATTTCGATATACATATAACTCTAATTACAGGAAATAAGAAAATATCTCCAATAGCAAAACCCTCTCATTTGCCAATACCACTTTAAGGTCTACATTTGATTGGGTAATATTCATCTTCATAAACTTCAATAAGGGAGATTAAAACCTCCATTTCTTCGGCTTCAGATGTTCCTTTAGCTGCCTGAAAGATGCTTTCTAAACGGATAAAAGCGTTAGTAAGATCATCCTCATTTCTAATTGGTTTAATATTCACAGATATTTCCCTTTTCTCATAATATCCTCCAATTCCTATTTCCAGAAACAGGAGGATAGGTGTCAATGAGCTGTACTATGTTAAGATGGTTATTTCTGTTTTGTTTAATAATCCTCGCCATGCAGATTATAGTCATAACGTAAAGTTCGATTGATCTTGATAATACAGCTATTATCGTTCACCCGAACCGCAACATCCCGCCATTTGGACAGATGGCATAATTTCTTTTGAAATCCTCAAGTTTTACTACCTTTCTAATATTTATTATTGATAATGATCAGCCGAGAGTAACTGGCGGATTTCACTTGCCATTTGAGGACTGCGCCAAGGGAATAGCACTTTTAGGCTATAGTTAGGTTTGAATTGATCTCTTGTCCCAATATTAACTTGAAACTCTCGCTTCATAGGTGTTCTATGCTCACGTTGGTTAATATGTGTTCCCATCATCGGGTTACTAATCACTGTAGTTGTGGTTCTGAAGCGATCTTCGACCAAGTTATAATGGCCTACAGAGGTAATGTAATCAAAAGGATATTTAACTAAACGTTGATCAGGCTGATCAAACAGGATGATGGTTTTATCCTGACTGTTAATCCAGACTCCACGATTTTGATAATTAAAGGTTTCACCCTGACGTTTCAGTTGCCCGGTCATCCCATCAAAGAAAGTATTTCCATATTGATAGAGGTAGTAGATGATCACAAACCAGAATAGATCAAAACCAAAGAAGATATATGCAAAAGCGCCAAAAGAAAAAATCTTGGCAACAATTAAAAAGATCACAATCGGTAAGACTACACACTTTAAAAATAGCTTGGATTTCTTCGGGTAGTTTTCGATTGGAATGATTTTTGGTTTAGTTAATTCAGTCATAGTTATTCCCACACATGTTTAATGCAATAACTCACAATCACAAGGAGGACATAAAAATAGGTATTTTTTATAGGCGTGACTTAGCCATCCACCTTATGAATTGTTCTATTTAAAAATGTTGCTTTTAATACAGCTAATTAAGAATTAGCTCTGTATTCCCCATTGTCTGAAATAACGAGGCTGAGCATGTGGCGAGGCACAGATGAGAAAAAATGAATGAGACATGATAAATTCCTATATGCGAATAAAGGTTCTACCAAATCACTGTCAAATGATGGTGGTAGAACAAAGAGGGGGTTGACAGACTGGGCATATAGAACCAGCACGCACGAAGCGTCCCCCTCCCGTTCTACCGCAAAGGGGGAACACGAGGGTTTCGCACATAAACCCACACTTGAAAAAGTATGAATCAGGTACGCTATACGCCACGGCCTGTCAAAACCGACTGACAATTTAGGTCAGCAAAGGAATGATAGATTCAAGTAACTGTTCAGTCAATTACTTTATAAATAGAATTCTCTCTAGCTAAGCTAAAGTAATCACTCACTTAATTTTAATTGCAATGAACTGAAAAATTATTAAATATATCAATATTAAAGTCGACTAAATGCAGAAATAAAATAGTTTGAATTTATGTTAATTTTATATAAAAAATCATAAATAAGTTTATAATGCAAGCTAAAATTAGGTGGTGGTAAGCTTACAAGTGTCAATGAAGAGTTTTTCAAGATTTCATTCCCACAAAGAACCTCTATAGAACTAACTAGTTTATTATTAAAGCAGATACCATAAAAATCACTATCAAATCCTCTAATGAACTTAAAGACAACACCATTAATTAAAAAGGTATCGAAACCAATATTCCTATAACTAAGATTAAAATTTTCGTTATTTATATCTTTAAAAAAACTTAGACAGAAAACCAGAAAAATTTGATCTTCCGAAACTTCCTTTTTTGCAAACTTTAACATTTCCAAAATTGGATGCTCAGATTTTTCTTCATGAGTACTAGCTAAGTTCATTATTTGATCAATGAAATTAATTTCAATAAAGTTCTCATTTCCCCTAACAACTAAATTACTATCCAAATCTTCAAATTCAAAATCCAATTCACAATCCAACCTTATACCTTCTGGATTACTTACTTGATTTTTCCATATCACAAATTTAGAAAATAAGCTCGAATTAAGACAACTGTATACTTGATTAAATTGATTATAAAAAATATTTCCTTTTACATAATCACTAATAACAAAATTCGAATAATATAGATTTATATTTAAAAAAATATCATCTCGCAACGTTTCTATTAAAATTAAAAAATCACTTTTTATATTTTTACTTTTTCTTTCTGTAAAAAAATCAAAATTAAATTCAATATTATTTAACTCCGAAATATATTCATCAATTTTAATAGCCAAAGAAACTCTTTCTTTAACATCCAAAACATCTAAAAAGCTATTCAACATAAAATTAGAGTATTTTTTATTTGAAATAAATTGATCAAAAATACATGCGTAAGTCTCAGATAGTTTACTCAAATAACTTCTTGTATCAACCATATATAATCGATTAACCATTCTATCTGAAGGTTTACTCCTATCAAACATGTCATTAATATATTCAGTGTAAATAGGATTATAAATTAATCTTATTAAACTAAATATTAAATCATCTGTACTTACTATTCTTGTGTTAGCCCTAATTGGAGCTGTTCCTGTGAGTGGGGAAGTGTTTTTCAAAACTTTTTTTACATACTCCCTTTTACAATTTAATTCTATCTGACTATCTATTATATTTTTTATTAAACAAAACTTAAGGTCAATACAGTGATTAATTAACATTTGATCAGAAACTTTTTCAATTTTATTGAAAATTTTATAATTACCATTTTCATACCATTCATCTTGCGCATCCTCTGGTATTTTCAAAAATATATCTAAAATAAAATCTATTTTTATATTGTTTATTACAAAAAAAGAAAGCACCATAAAAGTAGCATAAGCATAATAAACTTTACCATCATTATCTTTAATTACATATTTCCAAGACGACCAAGAATCTAAAAATTTAGAAAAAACATAATTTTTAAAACCATCACCCAAATTTAACTTATTGTTTACATTAAAAATTATTGCATAGTTTATTTCTAATATATCTTTTAAAAATACCCCACCTCCATTTCTCAACAATCTACCACCTATATAATAATAGATATACAACATTTTCCTTATAGAATGAGTATCATTATAATCAAGCGTACTATCAATAAGAATTCTTATTTCAGACAAAAAGAATTTTATATTTCCACTATTAAAACCGTGCTTAATATAATTTATTTCCAAAAAATCAACAATATTAATTTCAAGCTCTTCAACCCTTGAAATACTTTTTTTCTCAATAAAATATTTAAGTTCATCCAAAATAACTAAAAAACCGTCCCCAACACCATCTTTATTATTATAAGAAAATTTTTTAACCTCTTCTATTTTTTTAAACCCATCAACAAAGTCCAATGTTTTTGTTAAAAAAATATATATAATATAAATATTAATTAGAAACCAAATTAGAAAGAAAAATTGTGATAACTTAAATAAATAGATATTAAAAAAAGAGTCTAAAACAAATAAAGAAGCATAAGATGCCAATAGCAAAAATAAGCTATTAGCAAGAGCACTAAACCCTGTATGGCTTTTATAAATCTTCATTAATATATCTGACCTAGCTCTTCCCTCATTAGCCAAACTTACGTAAGCAATAACAATAGGAAAAACCAAACCAATAAGTGTTGCTTGAGCGGCAAATAAATACAATGATGCATTTTTCAAATCACCAGAAAATGTATTTTCATCACCAATATTCAAATCAATATATTTATTTAAAAAATCTAAACTTAAAAAACCACCTATATTAATTATATAAAAAACACCACAAAAATAAATAAATAAAAACAGAAGAAAAAAGGTGAATATGTTCACTAATATCTCTTACAAACTGTTCTTTGCCTTTGTAAGTATACAAATTTTCTATTTGATCTCTTTCCACAGGGCTTCACTCAAAAATATAACATTATAGATGATGCTTATTCATCTATTATGCTAATCCATTAGTTAACATTACAAGTAAAATTTAGAAAATATCTTTCATATATTAGTTTTTTAACTCATTAAATAAAATATTGTTTCAATCAATCCGAATTTTTCTGACCCAGCGGCTCATTCAATTTAGCAATACTTAATCCATATTTATGAGCATTGTATTGCCACACTACGAACTGCTCTAACAACATAGCGTTTTCTTTTTCGAGTCTGGCATTCTTGACTTCCAAAGCCTCAATTCTAGTTTGAGCAATTTTTAAACTAGGAGGTAATTTCTGTGTTGGATTACTCTTAACCTGTGTAGATTTTGGTTTTTTACATTGATCATAAGCATTCTTTACCCGCACATATTTCTGTAAAGTTTGACGAGTTGGTGCAGGCACAAGTTCGAGCTGTAGCTCAATGGCCTGACATAGCCGCTCCCAAGTCAATTTCTGATCTAAAGGCCAATAATCAAGAAGCTCAACAATATTCTCGATGTCTTTATCAGTTAAATGCTGTGCCATATCAAATCCATAAATCCATTTGCAATGCAGGACTGAGCAAATGTGGTTCATCCTCGATCTTTTTACGTTGAGTATTCTCAATAACAGGGATACGTTTACGACTTGCTTTTTGATACGCTAAATCGAGATGTGTAACATCTTCAGAAGGGGACAGACTCAAAGGTGTTCCATCAGGAATGTTTGGATCATCCAATAGAGTAATCATCTGTTCACAACGTTTAATTGTAAGCTCTCTAGTTTGCAACCAGACCGTTGCACCAGTAACATTTTTACTAACAGCCTCCTTATCCTTTGCCCATAAGATTTTTTCTTTTCTAAGTCGATCGTGAAGCCGTTTTTTCTTTTCTTCATCTCCCTTAATACAGACATGCTCTGTACAATTAAGACAGTTCCGATACTTTAAGCAGGGTTCATCAATATAAGAATGCGTACAAAGTCCAAACTCGGTAGTGTGCATGGACAATGTTGTTTTGGTATTTAGCTCTTGTAGAGTACGAGGTGTAGCGATCTGAAATGTAAATGCACTATCTGTATTTACTGTACCAACCTCATTTTTCTGCATCTCAATTAAGCCAAAATTACGATCTTCAACCGAAGTATGGTCATATACTCGATTTTGCTTCATATCAGCCCGCCCTGACCATTTAGCGAGTAACATGCTATCCATTCCATTGGTATTTGCTATTGTATTCAACAGATGCCTAAATTGATGAGTTGTCATACTATAATTGCCGTAACCCCACCGCTGAAAAATAGATTTAATATTACTTAATTCATTTGTTCCTCTTTTTTTAATTTTGTTGGAGATAATGCCGCATTTATTCTATTAATATCGGGCATCCATAACTCTGTAGATATAGTTACCTTATCTTCATGAAACTGATTATTGAAACAAGAAAATAGAGCTTCTGACCATTTAACCTTAACTCCATTACCCGTTTTAAAAGTTATATAAGGAAAACCTTTGGGCAATCTATTGCGCAGGACGATATTTAAATCATTCAAGCAGACTGAATAATCACTAATAGGAATCTCACGAGTTTTTAAAAATTGTATGCCACTGTTATTTTCTTTACGCGCATCATCATAAAGAAAAACATCAAATCCCATTGCCAACAATACTTCACTGCGTTTTAACAATTGATCATCAGGCACTTTGGGACAAAGCTCATGTCTTGGAAATTTATCGCTTGTCTCAAGCAAATATGCTAAATGTCTAGACTTTTCTGACATCTTAATCAAACGTTCAATAGCCCGTTTTACCGTTGGGATCATGACACTTGGAATGTATTTAATGTCATCCCCATAATTTTTCTGTGCATACCATCTAATACCTAATACTGTCTCAATATTAGAACCATCTGCTGTAAGCCCTAAACTGCTCTTAGAAAGCGTTTGGACTTCTTCCTCGTGGATACAATTATGCTTTAAGAAAAATAGCTCTGATGCTCGTTCTGGCGCAGCTAGAAGCAAACTCACAGCACTGGTGACAAAAATATCTCTATCTGACAATTCTGAATCTTTCCGTGAGAAAATATCAGCTAATGCAAAAATCGCATCCTCATCAGGAAGTTTAGATTCTCTATGTTCCTCTGACTCCTCATCTAGTACAATCGACTTATCAGCAGGTTTTTTAATTGGATTTTTCCATTCTGGTAAAGCAACTATTTTTAATTGGCGAAGAAAATCCAATAGAATCTTTAGTTGTCTACCCACATGGTAAGCAGAACTCGCTTTATAATTCACTTTTGCATTTTCAGCAGCCAAGTCAAAATCTGCAATAACCAATTTAGTTAAATCAACTTCACCATATCGGTCTAAGCATACTTGTTCTATTGCCCGAATTGAAAGAATTGTATCTTGGGTTTTTAACTTGCTCTTAATTCTCTGATACTTAACATACGCTTTGGCAAATTCTAGAATTGAATGATGCAAAAGATTTTCAGGTGATCTATCTTTGGATGAAATACCTGTTTTGACAAAGTTTACTTCGCCTTTCCAATAATTCTCATCAAATCTAATATCTTCATTTAATTCTGATAATTGTTTAACAAAATCAATAAACCGCTTAATTTCGGAGTAAGGAGATTGGATTTTGTCAGATGGAAAATATATTAAATTATCCATGATTAAACTCCCTACAAGCATCAATAACTTGCTGAACTGCAATAATTGTTCGATCATTCACGGCAGCGACTTCAAGGCTACACCCCATCGCAATTAGATCATCCCGTTCTTTTATTAATTGCTCTAGAACTAGATGGTGAGGTGCATTTGCCCAAGGCATAAACTTGCTACACAGATAACATGCGATTGGTGCGTAATCGTTACAGTATTGATGTGTACCACATGAGCCGACATCACAATCCTGTTCTACACAAGAAATTCTATTCGCATCTTTAACTTGTGATTGAGCCTCAATCTCATCCTTTACAACTTTTCCCTGAAAAGCATCTGCATATTTGCGTAAACTTTCATCCATGATAGATGATATTTGCTGTGCAATTTCAGGAATACTTTGCACATAGCAATGCGCATTCTGGGTGTCATGATGATCTAACAGCTTTGCAATAACATTCACGCCTGCTTTTTGCCTAGCAGCATTTGTACCAAGCGTGTAGCGAAACCGATATGCAGTTATATGTATTGGTTTACCAGTTTCTCTAGAACGGACTCCAAGCTTCACCACAGCATCTCTCAATATTTGAGTTAATTCAACAGTAGGTAAATGAATAATTTCCTTTGATAAAATTTCTGAAATTTCATTCTGATTGCCCCAATCCAGATTAGCTAATTTCTCAAAATCATAGAATAGTGGTAACTCTGCAAACTCTTGTTCAGATAACGCTCGCTTTATCTGTTTAGTTAATTTCTTCTTTAAAATTTGAATATGCTCAAATAGAATTTTCGCAATACTTTCACGAATTCCCACTTCACTAAAAGCAAATCTGAATCCACTAGCACCCCTAACTTTAGCTCTCGGAATGTTAAGGATATGAACTGCATTTTTATCATTAAAATTATATTTATCCGAAACGTATAGGTCTTTCACCTTTAATCCTGCAATCTGGATGGGTCTTCTACCAGTCGCACAAAAAATACGAATTAAAGCAGCCTCATAATAGGAAATCTTATTTTCTGCTAAATATTCGTTGGTTCTAGTAATAATTGCTTGAAATTCAAATGAGCTAAATGGGCCTTCATCTGGATCAAGGGAAAGGACTGCTACTCCTTTGTCATTGCCACTTAATCTCCATGAATCTATTAAATCGTAAATTTCACCATCTACTGAGGAATAACCCAAATCATAGAGTTTTTTTAAAAAAACTCTAAATTTTGCTAACTTATATTCGTATTTTTTATCATTATAATAGTTTTTATATTCTAAAATTCCTTTTAAAGTAATTTCTGACTCTCCTGTTAGATCGGGATACTTAAGTGCATAGCGGATCATTTCTGTAGCATGTGTGCTTGAGCTATATTTAGCAAAGTGTATAAAGGTATTTAAAACATCAGACCTAACTTCCTCCGAAAATTTCGAGAGATTCGACATATTTACTTGCTGATTAATATCTAACACCCATATATCATCATAAATATCAACTTTATAACCTTTAAATGAGGTAAAGGTATTTTGTAATTCATCGAAACTATCGATTTGGATTGATTTATTCATTTTCATCCTCAAATTTTTCTTGGATAATTAAACCAAACTCTACGGCACGCTTATTCTCTGCACGCCTTGAATATCTTCTTGCACTTTGTGAGTTAGGTATCCACCCCATCAGATATGCACGATCATTTTCAACTTGTGATTCTGTGGTTTTGCCTGTTTCCACTAGGATTTGTGACTTCTCAGAAAATTTATCATTCCAAGTATGTCTAAATGCATGAGCATGTACATTGAATAGAACAACTTTAGAAATTTCATAAAATATTTTATCTAAGGCATTGATTGATAAAGGCTGGCCTTTATTTGATAAAATCAAAAAGTCTGTTAGCTCTGCATTAGGTACTGTTGACCTATAATTTAAAATATAAGTTTCTAATTTTTTCTTCAGATTTTGATTGACTGCAATTGATCGACTTCTAGTTTTAACCAAAGGTTGATATAGCCTAGAATCACTTACATCATGAGGATTACGCTTAATAGTAAGATACGATGTACCACCTTGAGAAAGGGTTATATCTGTAATCTTTAAATTTAATAATTCACCTTTACGACATCCAAGATATAAAAACAAATAGATAATTAGCCCATTTCTATAAGTAAGATAATCTGATGTCCAGATACGATTCTGATTATCAGGATCAACCGCCTTGAAAATTTTATTTAATTGATCACTATCAAAAGATTTGTATTCAGACTGAATATCCATGGACTTACGAGGTCTACGAGATTTTAACAAACGTTTTGTACTTGTTATTGCTGATGAATGAAGATGCGTCTCAAACCATCCAATATATTCAGCAAAATTAGTTAACCGCCTATATATTAATTGTTTAGATACATAGTCCTGAGTCACATCCAATTTTGCTCTAGATCGCTCTTTATTATTACTTTTTGGAAAACTTATGATCTTTGTTTTTGAATCTGCCCCACCTCATCGACTGCGATTGAAACTGGTTAAATTTACTATAGCTTCTATTTCATTTAGTTTTAAAAAATCTTTACTTTTTATCCTTTGTTCCAAGTCAATTCCTAACTTATCCAACAACTGAAAGAGCAACTTAATATCTTCCAAAAAAGCAGAAATTGTATTGATTGATTGACCACGATTTCTTAAATGAATGATCGTATATAAATTTGGATAAGTCATAGGAACACCATCACTATTCAAAAGAACAGCAAATCTCTCTCCACTACTCATTACAAATCTTTTAACAGACATCATAGTTAAATTTAACAAAATATCTAAGTATTAAATATCATAAGATATAAGTAAAAAAATTTACAGAACCATTTCTGGTATCTGTAAATTTTATTTGTAACTAACTGCTAATAAAGAATAATTTAATAAACTTTACAAAACATAGTCTCTAGGGTGTACTAGAACGGTAAATCATCATCTAAATCAGCTGGTGCTGCCGCAGGCTGTGGCGATGATTTAGGTGTATTAAAACCATTTCCAGCTTGCGGACTACCTGCGTAGTTACCGCCTTGTTGACCATAACCATTTTGATTATTGTTGTTATAACCTGTGTTCTGGTAACCACCGCCCTGATTACTATTATTGTTATTAAAACGCGGTTGGTTGAAGTCGTTACCGCCAGCAAAACCTTGCTCACCTTGTTGACGTGAATCAAGCATTTGCATTTGATCACCACGGATTTCCGTGCTGTAACGCTCTTGACCATTTTGGTCTGTCCATTGACGTGTACGCAATGAACCTTCGATATAAACCTTCGAACCTTTACGTAAATATTGTTGTGCAATTTCACCTAAACGGTTGTGCAACACGATACGGTGCCATTCCGTTTGTTCTTTACGTTCACCCGTGCTTTTATCTGTCCAAGACTCACTTGTTGCAATCGAAAACTGGGTTAAAGATCCACCATTTGGAAAAGTTTTTGTTTCAGGATCACGGCCCAAAGTTCCGACTAAAATTACTTTATTTACACCACGCATTAGCTTATCTACGTCCTATCTATTTCTATGTTTTACTTTATAAGAGTTATGCTTAAATGGCTACCTCTTTCCCTAACAAGTGCGTTAAATCTTGTCGCGCAGAATCATCAATTTGATGTTTATCGACCTTTATATAAGCAACTTGTTGTTCAGACATCACCACCACTTCTTCAATACCACGAATCGCCAGTAATTTTGAAGTCCATTCATCTGTTTGTTGCGCTTCAGGCAAACGCAATACAATCGAAGACAAATATCTCGGCTGAGCCAGCCCAAAACTTACGAGCAACCAAATTATAGCAATACCAGCCAACACACTCCACCCAAGCGAGGTGTTGTGTAACATTAACAATTGACCACCCAACGTACCGCCGAAGAATGCACCTAGGAATTGGCTACTTGCGTTAATTCCCATCGCAGTTGCTTTCGATTGAATGGGTGCAGATTTCGATAACCACGATGGTAAAAGTGCTTCCATCACATTAAATGCAATAAAGAAAATACCTAATCCTACCAGTAGTACATATTTAGATTCATAGCCAAAAATCAGGATCAATAAACCTGCAATAATGCCTGCAATCGCAGTTAAGAAAATGCCACGCATCTTGCGATATTTTTCAGCAATGATGATGCTAGGGAACGCAAAAAATAAACTAATTAACAACAATGGCAAATACACTAAACCATGCTTTGCCAGTGGAATCTGCGCATACTCAATCAACTGCGAAGGCACATAAATAAACATCGCTGTTAATAATAAATGCAACGAAAAGACAGAAACATGCAAACGATTCAGATCGCCAATTTGTATGATTTGTTTGAGTTGAGACAAATAACCTTGCTGAAAGTTCTTATGATGGCGTGTTACTTTCGGCACCAACAACAACATTAAAATTGCTGCCAAACCCATAATCGTAGTCACGAAAAATAGTCCAGAAATCCCAACCAAACTGGTGAGCCAAGGCCCTAGACTAAATGCCACCACAAATGACAGACCAATACTCATCCCCATGGCAGCCATCGCTTTAGTACGTTGCTCCTCACGAGTAACATCTGCAAGTAGTGCCATCACCACAGCAGAAACAGCACCCGCACCCGCAACGGCACGCCCGATAATCACACCATAAATCGTATCCGACAGCCCAGCAATCGCACCGCCGATCGCAAATAGTAATAGTCCTAACACCACCAAAGGTTTACGACTAAAACGATCTGCCAACAAGCTAAATGGGATTTGTAAAATGGCTTGCGTTAAACCATAAACCCCCACAGCTAAACCAATTAATGCTGGCGTTGCATATTGATAAGACTGCCCTGCAACTGAAAAGACAGGAATAATCATGAACAAGCCCAACATGCGTAAGGCAAAAATGCTACTTAAGGCAAAGGTTGAACGGCGTTCTAAAGCATTCATCATTGGCAAGACACTATTACTGGCTCAGCGAATTATAAGCCATTCGCTTAGAATGCGCTGAAAAAATCACAAGCTAAAAAATCAAAAGGGACGTTTCCGTCCCTTTTTCTGATCTTAGATCATTAAACTGAAAGCAAGCTTAAGAGATTCGCTGTTCATGCTTACTATATTGAATGGACGCAATCACAGCCCAAACAATGAACGCAACACCGATTAATCCTGTCACCACTTCTGGGACATGCACGCCCGTACCACTGGCAATCATGATGAATGCCAAAGCACCGATGGCATAGTGCGCACCATGTTCTAAGAAGATATATGCATCCAATGTGCCTTTCTCGACCAAATAAATCGTCATCGAACGCACAAAGATCGCACCGATCGCAAGACCCAACATGATGATCACGACATCACTGGTAATCGCAAATGCACCAATCACACCATCAAAACTAAACGATGCATCAAGCACTTCGAGGTACAAGAAACCCCCGATTCCAGCTTTCACTACCCCAGAGGCTGCACCATTAGAATCATGCATAACCGCATTACCATCGTCATCAATTTCTGGCTCGCCACCCAATAAATGGCTCAGGACTTGTACCCCAATATAGACCACAATTCCCCAAATACCCGACATCGTCACGGCTAAACGTGCAGACTCATCAACATTTGCTGCCATGATAATCATGGCAATCAAAGCGAGAAATACCGACATCGCAGGGACACTCGCGAGATGCGCAAGTTTAGACTCTAACCATTTAAACCAATGGGTTTCTTTACCGTCATCAAAGAAGAAGTTTAAGAACACCATCAGTAAGAAAGTACCACCAAAAGCTGAGATTTCAGCATGATGTGCCATTAAACGTTCCGAATATGTTTTTGGATCATTCAAAGCCAATTTCGCAACTTCAATCATCCCCATATCTGCTGTCACTGCGACAATCACAACAGGGAAAATTAAACGCATACCAAAGACGGCAACCAAAATACCTACCGTTAAGAAAATCATTTTCCAGAAATGATCCCAGTTACGTAAAACTGAAGCATTCACAACCGCATTATCGAAAGAAAGTGAAACTTCCATCACCGCCAAAATTGCAGTAATCGTCAATGCTTTCAGCATCGTTGCCACGCCTGCTTCTGGGCCATGCGTATAACCCCAGTAGGCAGATAGTGCTAAACACACCACTGTAAAGAAAATTGAAAAACGAAAATGCTTCATGAGCAGCCTTTTATTCGAAATCGTCGAGTGATAAAAATGAGACTATTGTAGGCGAGTTTTGACTGAAAGATAGAAAAGATTGTTGCTGTTCTTGTGAGAAGAATAGAGATTGCAACGATCTCTGCTATAGTTTTGCCAAAATCGTTTTTATGTTTTTTATAGGTTCAAAACATGACTTTTTCACAAGATGTATGGCAACGAAATCAAGACTTATATAAAAAAATTCTTGCACTTCCTTTTAATCAAGAACTTACAGCAGGCACATTAAACCGTGAGGTCTTTTGTCATTATGTGATTCAAGATGCGCATTATCTTGTGGCTTATGGTCGTGCGCTTGCCGTAGCTGCCGCAAAAGCCTATGACGCTGATGATATTATTCAATTTTCTGAAGCCGCTAAAATCGCAATTATCGTAGAACGTAGTTTGCATAGTGATTTTATGCAGGAATTTAATGTCAGCAAAACAGAATTTGAATCAACGCCATTAACACTTGCTTGTCATCACTACACTTCATTCCTCACCGCAACAGCTTGGTCAGAAAGCTATCCTGTGATTTTGGCAGCACTGTTACCTTGTTTCTGGATTTATGCAGAAGTTGGTAAAGACATCGTTGATAAATCGGTTGCCAATAACCCTTACCAAGCTTGGATTGATACCTACGCAGGAGAGGAATTCAATACAGCGGTGAGCAATGTGATTGCAACCATTGATAGAGTGGCATCGCGTTGTGATGAAGATACCTTAGCTAAAATGCACGCTGCTTATACCATGGGTGCCAAACTAGAATGGCTATTTTGGGATAGTGCTTACCAACAACGCCAATGGCTAGGATTGGATTAAGCGAGTCATAATTGCACCTCACTTCAATTAGCGAGGTGCAAATACCGAATTGCTATCAGCCAAAGATTCAACCATCTAATATTTTTCTTTTAAGCACTTTTTCTGTCTTAGTCTCTGCGGAATTTGTGCCAATTTAAAAAGATTGTCGCCGCGAGTATCACAAAGAAGATTAAAAATTTGGTCTCAAAGCGAACTAATCTAAACTCTGAACTTCTAGTGGTCTCTTGAAATGCTTGCTGAACTTGCTCCGGATCAGCTTTTTCTTGAATATTCAGCTGCATTAACTGCGGGGTTTTCTCTCCTTCACCAACAATGACATAAGCTGCCTTAATATCTAAATCTTGTGCATCTGTAATACCGAAAGAAATTACAGCGGGCTTTTGCAAATTATATTCAGGAATCCAGTCCAAAATACGTCCATATACACGGACATTCGCTGCACCATTTACGTCAGGATCTTGAATATTAACACCTGTTTGACTTTCAATTTCACTGGCTAAATCATCAAATGCTTTAAGAGAATAGTTCTGACGAATCGGTAAATCATTTGCCATCAAGCTCATAACTTCAGTTGGATTTGTCGGATGCGCTTGTGAAAGTAAACCCTCACCCATTACAGTAAAATCAGCTTTGGTCTGCATGCCTGCCGATTTAGGCACGCCCACAATATAAAATGCCGTCCAGATTTGCGCGCTAGGATTTAAGTTTTTTAATTCCAATTCATAATGATGTTCCACATCTAAATTGAAGAACTGATCAAATCCCGTAATCTTTGTTTCTTGTGCATATACACTAAAACTTGCACAGATCCCCCAGCACAATAAAATCAGATTTTTTAACATTATTATTACTCTGTATTTATAAGTCTTTAATTTTAATTTACTTATTTCATTATCAACAAAGCATTTCTTGCACTAATTTCGCTGAACTGACTGAAAATGACAGCTTCTAACCTAACACTTGCGATGCTTACAAATTACGTCGTCAAATTGATATAGATAAACCCTTAACGCTATTTATTAAGAACGTAAAAAAGCCCCAATTAAGGGGCTTAGTCGTATATTGTATCGCCAATATACTGTATGAGGCTCATCTCAAACTGGGCGCATTAAAGCATAAATTAGAGACGCTGCCTACTTTTATCTTTGGACTAAAAAACATTCACCACAATTAAGGCAAGCAACGCAGGTACGGCTTGGATATAGATGATCTTCTTACTGGCAGTGAGTCCACCGTAAATCCCTGCAACCAATACACAGCCTAAAAAGAAATTGGCGAGCGCTAATGCATACGTTTCAGGAGCACAAAGCGACCAAAATAAACCTGCTGCCAAAAAGCCATTATATAAACCCTGATTTTGAGCCAGAACTTTGGTGAGTTGTGCTTTTTCGGGGGTATTGCCAAATGCTTTCAAACCATAAGGTTTATCCCATAAAAACATTTCCAACACTAAAATATAAACATGTAATACCGCAATCAACGCAACAAGAATCGTTCCTAACATTTTACTTATTCCTGATCTTTTCTATCGTGCAATGCTTTCCAATTTATCACTGATCTATTTGAATTGCGTGATAGGTAACATGATTTCCGTGACTCTCCAGCTCAAACCCTCTCGATGTAAGATTAAATTGACTGAAGATTGATTTTTGGGATCATCTATTTCAACGCTAAATTGATTCCATGACTGATAACGACTGTGATAAGTCACTTTTTCAGCACCATTTTGATGGGTTGTTAGTGCGTTATTTTGGGATTGTTTTGCCGATTCACCTTGAAATGACAACCCTTCTTTGAATTTTTTTCCTTGTAATAATAAAGAGATTCCTTGAGGCGTCACCATCAGATCCACCATTTTATCAACCATCGAAGATGCCAACATTGCCCCTAAAGCAACAAAGCTACCTTCATTTTCTCGTGATGGAAACTCTTGCAACAGCTCATTATTGAATTGATCCTTGAAACTTTGGCGCACACTGGGAAAGTCCACATAACTTGCGACAGCATTCACATCATCTCGTTCTACCGCTTGTCGAATTTGATAAATCACAAAATATGGCGACAAAATTAAATAAGCTAAAGCAGTCAGCACAATAGCCGAGATAGAAATCTTCAACGTTTTCGACATACGATCCTCGATTTCAGGAATTTATTTTTTACTTAATGGTATTTAAATTGCATTGATAAAGGCTTGGGCAATATAGAAAATTCATGTTAAAACTTACTTAAAATCACTAATCCGACACAATCTGACGTTTAAAATCGTTTTGTTACAGCTTGAACAATTTTAAATCGCTATTATATACACGTTTTATTCGCACAATTCCGAGATGTATTTATGAGTCAAAGTCATATCCGTATTCGAGGCGCACGTACCCATAATTTAAAAAATGTGTCACTCGATATTCCACGTGACAAGTTTGTGGTGATTACGGGACTCTCAGGCTCAGGCAAATCCTCACTTGCTTTCGATACACTTTATGCCGAAGGTCAACGCCGTTATGTTGAATCGCTGTCTGCCTACGCGCGTCAGTTCCTTTCACAAATGGAGAAACCTGAAGTTGATTCGATTGAAGGCCTCTCTCCTGCGATTGCCATTGAACAAAAGTCAACTAGCCACAACCCACGTTCAACCGTGGGCACCATTACCGAAATTTATGACTATTTACGTTTGCTGTATGCGCGTGTAGGGACACCGTATTGTCCTGAACATGATCTACCCATGGTGGCGCAGACCATTTCAGAAATGGTCGATGCAGTGAAAGCACTTGAAGAAGGGACTGCACTCATGCTGCTCGCACCCGTCGTGCGTGAGCGTAAAGGTGAATACACTCAACTGTTTGAGCAACTTCAAGGTCAAGGTTTTGTTCGTGCCCGTGTCGATGGTGAAATCATTGATATAGATACTCCGCCAGAATTAGACAAAAAGAAAAAACATACGATTGAAGTAGTCGTCGATCGCTTTAAAGTCCGTGATGATCTCGGTAATCGTATCGCAGAATCCTTTGAAACGGCTTTACGTTTAGGTGGTGATATTGCAGTTTTATCGTGGATGAATGGCGAACACCCAGAACGCGTGTTCTCAGCAAAACACTCTTGCCCTGAATGTGATCGAGCTGTTGCGGAGCTTGAACCACGCTTATTCTCATTTAACAATCCATTCGGTGCTTGTCCTGTCTGTGATGGTTTGGGAACGCGTAGCCATTTCAGTGCAGATAAACTCATTCCAAATCCTGAAATTTCAATTAGCCAAGGCGCAATTCGTGGTTGGGACAGACAACGTCCTTATTACTACACGATGTTGCAGAAAGTGGCTGATCACTTTGATATTCCACTTGATACACCTTGGAATCAACTCGACAAAGATACACAAAAGAAATTCTTACAAGGCACTGGCAAAGAGAAAATTGACCTCAGTTATATTGATGAACGTGGTCGTAAACACAGTCGTGTACAAGCCTTTGAAGGGATTTTGCCGCATTTAGAACGTCGCTATCGCGAGACTGAATCGAATTATGTGCGTGATGATTTGGCGCAATACTTATCGAATGCCGCATGTGATGCCTGCGGTGGCTCTCGTCTGAATGAAATTTCTCGTCACGTTCGTGTTAAAGATAAAACCATCGCTGAAATTACCAAGATGTCGATTGGTGATGCTGAAAGTTATTATCAGGATCTCAATCTCGAAGGTGCTAAAGGCGAAATCGCGGATAAAATCTTTAAAGAGATTCGTGAACGTTTGCACTTCTTGGTCAGTGTTGGTCTCAATTATCTCAGCTTAGCGCGTTCGGCTGAAACCTTGTCGGGCGGTGAAGCACAACGTATTCGCTTAGCTTCGCAAATCGGTGCAGGTCTGATGGGCGTGATGTATGTGCTGGATGAACCGTCGATTGGTCTACATCAACGTGACAATGATCGCCTTCTGCAAACTCTGATTCGTTTACGTGATTTAGGTAATACCGTACTGGTGGTTGAGCATGATGAGGATGCGATTCGTGCCGCTGACCATATTATTGACATCGGTCCAGGCGCAGGTATTCATGGCGGTGCCGTGATTGCCGAAGGCACTTATGATGAACTCGCCAATCATGCAGATTCACTCACAGGTCAATATTTATCAGGCAAACTTAAAATTGAAGTGCCTGAACAGCGTACTCAATCGCCTCGTCCTGATGAATTCATCAAACTCTCTGGCGCAAATGGGCATAATCTACAACATGTCGATTTAACGATTCCTCTTGGCATCATGACCTGCGTGACTGGGGTTTCAGGTTCTGGTAAATCAACCCTGATTAACCGTACTTTATTGCCTTTAGCAGCAACACAATTGAATGGTGCAACCACACTGACTGCTGAAAAGTTTGATTCGATTGATGGCTTGCAGCATTTGGATAAAGTGGTTGATATTGACCAGAGTCCTATTGGACGTACACCACGTTCAAACCCAGCAACCTACACAGGTTTATTTACGCCGATTCGTGAGTTATTTGCTCAGACACCTGAAGCCAAAGCACGGGGTTATAGCGCAGGTCGTTTCTCGTTTAACGTGAAAGGTGGTCGCTGTGAAGCGTGTGAAGGCGACGGCATGATCAAGGTGGCGATGCACTTCCTGCCAGATATGTATGTGCCTTGTGATGCTTGTCATGGCAAGCGTTATAACCGTGAAACGTTGGAAGTCGGCTATAAAGGCAAGAATATTTCCGATGTACTCGAAATGACGGTAGAGGATGCGGCAGAATTCTTTAGTGCTATTCCTGTCATTCATCGTCGTTTAGAGACGTTGACTCAAGTTGGTCTTGGCTATATTCGTTTGGGACAAGCTGCGACAACGTTATCAGGTGGCGAAGCGCAACGCGTGAAATTAGCGCGTGAGTTAGCAAAACGGGATACGGGTAAAACTTTATATATCTTGGATGAACCGACTACAGGTCTACATTTCCATGATATTGCCAAGTTACTCGACATCTTGCATGAGCTACGTAATAAGGGTAATACCATTGTGGTGATTGAGCATAATTTGGATGTGATCAAAACTGCCGATTGGGTGATTGATCTAGGCCCAGAAGGTGGTTCTGGTGGTGGTCAAATTATTGCTGAAGGCACACCTGAACAAGTTGCTAAAGTTGAAATTTCACATACAGGTAAGTTCTTAAAACCGATGCTTAAATAAAATCCAATTTACTGTAATTTCATGATAAAACGGTGATTCATTCACCGTTTTTTTATTTGAGGGAATAATGCGATTTTCAGAAAGATATGGATATAAACCTGTTCAAGAAATAATTCAAAAAAGAAAGCATGGATGAGGTTTTAATAAATAGATTGGAGCAAGAGTGTTTACCCTTCCACCACATTCTTACCCTTTGCCTTCGCTCTTAACATCGACTGATCCGCTTTTTCTAACAATTCCAACCAGTTTTCAGCACCAACAGCTACACCAATACTGACCGAAACCCAAAGCAATTCATCGGAGTTGGAAAGAGTGATAGGCTCTTTCGCAATTTCTGAACGGATACTTTCTGCGATAACCTTTGCTGCATCTATCGTAATATTTTCAATGACAACCAAAAACTCATCACCACCATAACGAACAATTAAATCAGATGCTCGGACATTATGTTTAAGGTGATCGGCAATCGTGGAAATGACTTGATCACCCACAATATGCCCATACTGATCATTCACAAATTTAAAATTATCAATATCAACCACAACCACAGCCGTGTTTAAAAAACCACTCGGCTTACGCTCCAGAGCATGAACATATTCTTCCAAAGCCAAACGATTCGCGACACCTGTTAACACATCCGAGTTGGCAATCTTTTTAAGCTGCGTCTCCATCATGTCACGCTGATTCAACATCACTTTTAAACGATCAATCGCCTCAAATAAAGATAAAAACTCCTGTCTGGATTGTTTGGTTTTTAACTCTTCTTTTGACGCATTTGATAAGCGTAGAATCATTTCTCGTGCTTTGATTAACGGACTAAATACTTTCCGCTTTGTATAAATCATAATAAAAATAGCTGTCAGCAAGGACAGACAAGAAATACACAAAGTAAAAATGAATTGTTGCTTGGCTTTTTTATTCTGCTCGTGTGCAACTTGAATACTGTAATCTAAAATATAATTCTGCAAATCCATAACCGTTGTAAATTTATCTACAATCCGATTCGTTAATTGCGTACCCGTGAGAAAATAGGTTTGATTATTTTGGCTTTGATCGAGTAATTTCGTAATTAAAGGTAAACCTTGATCTAAAAACTCTGTTTTTACTCGTTGATGTAAATGTACATATTCAGCTGTCTTGGTTTGTTCAGGTTGGATCGTATCAACCAAAGACCATAAATATTGAGATTGATGCTGGGTTTGTAAACAACGTGCTCGATTAATATCTGAGATTTTTTCACCAAATGTCACAGGTGCCATAATATTTGAAGCAACTCGCCCTGCCTGATCACGCATATCCGTAAGAACCAAAATCGAAATAAAATAATTCGACATTTTGCTGTCTTTACTTTTGGATAGTTTCATCAAATCATTTAAATATTTTCGGCTCTCATCCCAAACATCAAACATCGTAAAAATTGCATGATTAAATTGAGCAGACGTTCGCTGAGCATGGGGAATATTTGCATAAGCGTCTACAACCTCACGACCATGATTCAACTTTGCTTTGAAATCAGTTTGTAAATGTGTCGCAATCGACTCAAATCCACCTTGATTTAACGTCGCTATGGTCTGATCAATCTGATCATCCACAACCAATCTAAACTCAGCTAACTCTTTTTGATTGGCTGCTAATTCTTCAACGGTACTCGACATAACCTTATTGGCAGGTGCGCGTTCTCGAGAAATTTTATTGGCTGTTTTTACTAAGGCACGCAGGCTCGTAATTTCTGTTAATACTTGATTTGTCTTAATATATTCTTGATAGCTTTGAATAATCAGAGGGATAGAGATATATAGGATCGAAGAAATAATAACGACCATACATAGAAAAAGCCGGAGACTGATTTGCTCAGAACGTAATTTCGCACTTTTTAAACTACGTCCCATGCACACACCTTGCTTGTTTCAAAAACTCATCCAGATTGATTTTCAAACAGTATGTAATTTTACCTGATTTTTAAAATTATACCGTCATAATTAAAGCTGTTTTTTTAAACAGATAAAATACAAGCAAAACCAATTTTCCTTTTGGTTTGTTAATTTATATTTATCTATTTGTTTTAATTATTAATAATAATTAAAACAATTTTCATCAAATTGATCTTTCGAAGAATTATAAAATACTTTTGTATTATTTAAATTAGCCAAAAGAATAAATAAATGATTTATGAGCTAAATAAATTGCTATATATTCAAAATTATCTTTAATTATTAGAGATATAACACTGTTTTCAAATAAAAACATTCCACGCCTGATCGAAAAACTAAATCTTTTAGATAAAAATTATCAATTTCACACGTTTATTAAAAAGAGTAATACTTTACTAAAGCACAGACTTATAGATTTTAGTTAACCCTCTAGGATGTTTTCTCCCCCAAGCTAAACATCCTTTTCAACCCAACCAAATAAAACGGTTGGGTCTTTTTTATGTGAATATTAATCTAATGCTGAATTAAACCTAACTGCTGCAATGCCTCATAAACAATCGTTTTCCGAGCCTCCACATGTTCAGTTTTATTCATCTCCATATTTAGAGAAAATGCAGTTACTTTACCATTAGGCTGCTCTACCCATCCTGTCCACCATCCCACTTGTGGCTCAACATCCATTCCCCAACCACTTTTCGCATAAACTTTTGTTCCATTCACCTGATCCACCAATAACATTTGCTTAACTTGCTGCTGAACAGGAATGTCAAACGCCAATTGCTCATTTGCCAACGCGTAGGCAAATCTGACTTCTTGAATCGGTGTGATTTTTAATGGGCCAACCAACCAAAAATTATCGACCTGATTGCCTATATCTGAATTTCCAAAACCTATTCTTTTAACTTCAGATGCCATCAAATCTAAACCTATTCGTCTGGCTAATTCTTGATAAATAGGAACAGCGGATGCTTGAATCGCCTCAGTTAAGGTCAAATCTTTTTCCCAGCTCTTAAATCTGCGCTTTTCTCCATTCCATTTAAAAACTTCATTCGGTCTCGTTTTATGATGTTGGATGCCAATCAAAGCATTGAGCATTTTAAAAGTAGATGCAGGGATATAAGAGGTTTGAGCTCGATTTAAGGCATTCCCATATTCATGTATCTTTTGACCGTCATAAGTGACAAATACGCCTTCTGTTTTGGCATTCACAAATAGCTTAGAAATTTTTTGTTGTTGCTTTTGCTGTTCTGCAATCTGCAGCTCTGAATTTAAGCTGTGACAAGCAACCAAGCCTAAACTTAAGCATAACGAACTACATAGCAGAGCAACTTTGAACTTTTTTAGCATAATGAAGGAATATGGCAGAGTATAGAGTTTTAATATAAGCCTATTTCTTCATCAAATTTGTATTATTATTCTATTTTCATTTACTATAAAAAAGGCAAAAAAAAGCTCAGCCTTGGGGAAAGCCGAGCTAGTAAACAGAGATGTAAAAACATCGAATACTCAAGAAAATGTTATAAAGGCATAATGCAAATTAAATACCTCTTGATGCCAATTATGCGAACCAAGTCTCAAAAAGTAAAGTTGATTAAATAGATCGGAATTGTGTTTTTTATCGTTTTTGTTGATTATTTATACGTTACAATTACACAAAATTTAAGATTACAATTAAGAAAAAACAGTTACACCACACAAAAAACCAAGAAAATGAGATAAAAGTCTCACTAAGAAACCTAAAATATTACAATTTTAAGAATTTAAAAAAGAAAAAACGATCATATTAATCGTATAAAACAATTAAAAAGCATAGATATATGCCTGCTATTAGATGAAATCAGAATATCTAAAATGACGCTATCTTACTGTTAATTATAATTTTCATGATTGGTTGACAAAATAAAATACGTTTGTCTATTTTTTAGACAATACATACAAGCCATACATTCGTTTGTCGGGTCATAGAATTTATTACATTGACTTCATATTTTGTTACAATAGAATGACTCCAGATTTATATTTCTTTTATATCAATGCTGGAAATTACTATGAAAAAACTCGGTTTAGCCACTGCTTTAGTATTAGCCATGACCGGTGCTCACGCTTACCAATTCGAAGTTCAAGGTCAATCTGAATTTTTAGATACAAAACAGAATGACAAAGACTTCACTGGCGCTGGGCAAATCAGCTATTTCCTTAAAGATGTTGATACATCTAAAGGTCCTTTAGCTGAAGCTGCTTTCCTAAACCAAGCATCTAATGTTTCTGTTGCATATAGCTTTGCTAAAGAAAGTGGCGATGAGATCGTTACTACAAAAAATGAATCTATTGGTGCTAAGGGTGAAGCATATATCCCTACACCTTATTTACCAGTATATACAAGCGCATCTTATAGCCACTCTAAAACTAAAGTTGATGGCGAAAAAGACAACGGCGATCGTTATGCTTTAGAAGTTGGTACTTTATTAGCGCCTAATTTTTTAGTTGCTGTAGGTTACACTAGCATCGTTGACCAATTCGCTTTAGATGCAAACAGCGTACTTTCTCAAGGTATCGTTAAATCATTTGGCGAAGCTGCAACAATTGGTGAAGACCAAGATGCGATTACTGCACGTACTAAATACGTTGGTAACATCGATGGTACGAACATGGCTGTAGGTTTTGAAGCTGGTCTTGTTTATGGCGACACTACTGCTTACCAATTAAAAACTGATGTATACGTAACACCTAAGTTAAGCGTTGGTGCTTCTTATGCAGAAGTAAGTGCTAGCAAAAACCCTGCTAACGATAACTTCTCTCCAATCAAATCTGCTTGGGGCGCGAACGTTAACTACTTCATCACTCCAGCTGTTGCTGTAGGTGCTAGCTATTTAAATGCAAATGCAGTTAATGCTGACCTAGATACGCAAACTGTTGGCGTGAACGCGAAGTTCCGTTTCTAATATTGAATTCGGGTTCTAAACCTAGAACCCTTAATTCATAATAAAAAAACCAGTT
>NZ_BAEB01000034.1:0-15049 GCF_000241225.1 Acinetobacter sp. NBRC 100985
CAAATAATAATGCATAAAGTGTGAAAATGGTAACTACAATTACGGATAAGTGGTTAATCAAAGTGCACGACAAAATGACAAATTGTGTTATTTTTATGCGGCACAAGAATACAGCATTATAAGAAGAGTTAGAGGGATGGAAAATCAGTATGATCTTGAACAGTTAAGGCGGTCGAAAGAAGAGTTAGAGCAGCTTGTTTTTCAACATTTTAAAGGGAAGAAAACACAAAAGACTTTACCGTCTCAACTAGAAAATGAGTTCTGGCAATTTAATATTGATAGAACGCGGATTAATGCAATCCAATTTTTTGGTCAGGGTGTGATTACTTATACGATTTTTGTTCTCCTCATATTGCCTTCAAACTTTCTAGTTATCCGTTCTAGTCCCAATTTTATTGCCGATTTGGTTTATAGTATTTTGAGCCTACTCATAGTAGGCGGTGCATTATTTTTATTTTGGGTATTTGCTCGTTTTCGCAGGCTCAATAAACTATTTTATCCTGCTGTTTGTTGCATCGTATTTTCTACGATCGTTTTTCCATCGTTATTTATGATGAGTATCACCAATGTTGTCCTGCAAAATCAGGCAATGGTGATGATTGCCTTTTTATATATGTTGGGATTTATCCTAAGTGGCATTCGACCAACACATATGTTATGGCTAGGTTCAATTGCTGCGATTAGTATTTTAGTATCTTTATATTTATTAGAAATACCATGCGATTTTTTAATGTTGGGGCGGACATTTATTGGCAGTTTACTTTTAGGTTTTTCTATTAGTGTAATGCTGACATCTAAAGAGCGAAAGCTATTTTTAAAAACTAAAATTTCAGAGATAGATGAAAGAATTTTACGTTTACAGGCTTCTGAGTTACTTCATTTAAGCCAGCATGATGAATTAACCAAAGTGTCAAATCGACGTACTTTCGAAGAGATGTTTAGTTATTATTATGACTTGGCATGTCGTGAAACCAAGTCAATGTCTGTGCTTTTTATCGATATTGATTATTTTAAAAACTATAACGATTTCTATGGTCATCAGATGGGTGATCAAGTGATTTATGCTATTGCGAAAACAATTAAAAGTTCGATTCGACATATGGACTTTATTGCACGCTATGGGGGAGAGGAGTTTGTTGTTTTATTACCTGAGACCTCAGCACAAGGCGCTTATGCTGTTGCAACCAATATCTATAAAGCCATTGATCGGCTTATGATTCCACATGAAAAATCTTTAGTATCCAATCATGTGACTATTAGTCTAGGAATTACAGTATTTAATGGCAATCCTAAAATTAGCCAAGATGTCTTGATTCATACTGCTGACAAAGCGTTGTATCGCGCTAAACAATTGGGCCGTAATCAGATTTATTATCAACCCTTACCGATCGTGGAATAAAAAAACCGAATATAATTTATATTCGGTTTTTACTTCACTCGATTGTCAAAATCATTCTAAGAATTTAACCGTGACACCTGAACGGACTTTAGCACCTAAATCATTTGCATCCCAGTTGGTTAAACGGATACAACCATGTGATGCAGTCTTAGAAATTAAAGATGGGTTTGGTGTGCCATGAATACCAAATGATTTTTTACTTAAACCAATCCAGATATTGCCGACTGGAGCATTTGGACCAGGTGGTAGCGAGAGAGGTTTAAGATTCTTACCTTGTACAAAGTTAGAAGGTGAATAGCTATACCAAGGGTTTTTAGCAACACCTGTGACTTTATAAGTTCCTGTTGGTGAAGGTGTATCTGTGCTGCCAATCGTTGCAGGAAATGAGGCGATCATTTGGTTTTGGCTGTTGAACAAATAAAGCTGTCTAGCGCCTTTGTGTGCAACGATTAAGTGAATGTCCTCAGGTAAATCGTTACGAACATTCGCAACAACGATTTTTTCACCCACTTTTTTAAAGTTCGCGCGAGGGTTAAGTTGTTTTAGGAAATTTTCATCCATATGGAATTTTTCGCCTAACATTTCTGTTACGCGAGTGTAATAAAGACCTTTCATTTTTGCTTGTAAAGCATAGTCAGAAGGAATTGAATCTGCATATGGTCCTTTTAGGTCATCTTCAGTAATGGTGTATTCAACATAAGCAGGTTTAGTCTGTTTTGCGACTAATGCATCCCATGTTTCTTTGGTCAACTCACCTGTTGGTGTAATGCCATTCATTTGTTGGAATGAAGCAATCGCTTTTAAGGTGTTTTTACCACTTGAACCATCAATCGCACCTGGTGAAGCGTGCGCATTATTTAGCATAACATGGGCGCGGGCATAGGCTGGATGCTTACCTCTTGGTAAACCTTCAGGCCATTCTGCATTATTAATCGCATCCATTTTCCATGACGTTGGAATTTCTGGTGGTAAAGCTGCTGCTGTAGTCTCTGGAGCTTTGTCTAGGTTCTGAGATACGACAGATGCAGTATTTACTTGTGGCTGTGAAGCTGGTTGAGCCACAACAGCAGAAGCTGGGCTTGTATTCATCACAGGTTGTGAAGCTGGTTGAGCTACAACACTTGATGCTGCACGATCAATTGCCAAAGGATCTATTGGATCTTGGACTGGTGCTGAGATTATTTTTGGATTTAAAGGTTGCTCAGTTGTTGGAGCAGCGAAAGCAACATTAGCAATAATACAACTTAAACTCATAGCGAGTAATGAGCGAACAAACATGTAATTCAACCTTAAGAATTATTCATATTGAGATATAAGATGTTGCAAGTATTACAGAAAATAAGCTGAGTTGCAGTAGCTGTTTTGTGTCAAAGCGAAATTTTTAGCCCAAGGCAGATTTTTTGTATGGAATTATAATTTCTAGGCTAACTTTGCTATCATGCGCGCTACATGAAAGAATTTAGAGATTGGTAATGACAACGTTGAAAAATGATCGTTTTTTACGAGCTTTATTACGTGAACCTGTTGATACAACACCCGTGTGGATGATGCGTCAGGCAGGTCGTTACTTACCAGAATATCGTGAAACTCGTGCTCAAGCAGGTGATTTCCTTTCTTTGTGTAAAAATACTGATTTTGCTTGCGAAGTGACTTTACAGCCATTACGCCGTTATGAACTTGATGCCGCAATTCTTTTTTCAGATATTTTAACAGTTCCTGATGCTTTAGGTTTAGGTTTGTATTTTGAAACAGGCGAAGGGCCAAAGTTTCATAAAACAGTCCGTACTGAACAAGATGTTGCAAATTTGCCTAAGTTAAATGCGAAGTCGGATCTAGCATATGTCATGAATGCAGTTTCGACCATTCGATCTGCTTTAAATGGTCAAGTACCTTTAATTGGTTTTTCTGGAAGCCCTTGGACACTTGCAACATATATGGTTGAAGGTAGTTCAAGTAAAGAGTTCCGTTTTACGAAGAATATGATGTATGCACAGCCAGAAGTATTGCATGCGTTATTAGATCATCTTGCAGATTCCGTTATTGATTATCTGAATGCACAAATTGATGCTGGTGCACAAGCAATCCAAATTTTTGATAGCTGGGGTGGTGCATTAGCACATCGAGAATATGTTGAATTTTCACTCAATTATATGAAGAAAATTATTGCAGGTCTTCAACGTGAAAAAGATGGTCGTCGTATTCCAATTATTGTCTTTACCAAAGGTGGTGGACAATGGCTAGAAGCGATGGTGGGTACTGGTGCAGATGCTTTTGGGGTGGATTGGACCACGCCATTATATACAGCGAGAGATGTGATTGCTGGTCGCGCAGCATTACAAGGCAATCTCGATCCAGCAGTACTGTATGGTTCAGCAGCATCCATTGAAAAATCAGTAAAAGCAATGCTCGATGATGCTTATGCGAATGGCGAAAAAACAGGTTATGTTGCTAACTTAGGGCATGGTATTACGCAATGGGTTGATCCTGCTCAGCCGAAAATTTTTGTCGATACTGTTCATGAATATAGTGCGAAATATTTAGGTTGATTTTAAATCTCTAATCAATATCTGATGTTAGGATCAATCTTGTGCAGTTGATTGTTTTACCGCTACATTTTATCGCTAAGGCAGCTTCGGCTGCCTTATTTGGATTATTACTTTTAATTGCTTTTGCATTAACAGCACCGATGGGAAGCAATGAGTATTTTGGTTTCTTCCGTTATGATTATCTGCTTTTTTATGCTTTGATCATTCAAGCTTGCCTGATCTATTTGAAGCTAGAGTCATGGGCAGAAGCAAAAGTCATTGCTTTGTTTCATATCATGGCTATGGGGATGGAGATTTTTCTCACACATCCAGCAATTGCTTCTTGGCAGTATCCGCAACCTGCTGTATTTAAATTACTTACAGTGCCACTTTTTGCTGGGTTTATGTATTCGGCTGTAGGTAGCTTTTTTGCGAGATCTCTTAGATTATACCAAGTTGCATTTGAGCACTTACCAAGATTCAGCAATATGCTGTGCCTCGCTGTTTTATCTTATTTAAATTTCATGACTAAGTTTTTTATTCCAGATATCCGTATTGCATTATTTATCTGGAGTATCATCATTTTTTGGAAAACAAAACTACATTTTCAGCTTCAACAAAAGCATTTTAAAATTCCAATGTTACCTGTTTTATTATTATTGGCTTTCTTGATTTGGATCGCAGAAAATATTAGTACATTTTATAAAATATGGTTGTATCCAAGCCAAGTTGATGCATGGCATATGGTGGGATGGGGCAAGTTAGGTTCATGGTATTTATTATTACTATTAAGTCTGGTATTGGTACTTAAAATTCTAGGTAATCGCAATGAAAGTGGAAAGTGGCAGTTAAAATAAACTGTATTTTTAGATAAATATGATGATTACAAAGCTCGGTTTATAAATATTTCAACTTTATTTCAAAATCTATTTGCTAAAAAGGAATAACCTCGTTATTTTAATTCTTGTGTAAAAATATTGCACATTAAAATAGTGATAAAGAATAGTTAAAATAATTGATACTGGAGATCTTTCCTATGTTAAAAAAAATTGCATTGGCCGCTTTATTGGCAGCTGGTTCAACTGTAGCAATGGCAGATAATGATGTTGGTTGTGGTGTTGGTACACAAGTTTGGGCAGGTAAAAAAGGTGTTGCACCTAAAATTCTTGCTGCAACAACTAACGGTATTTTTACAAACCAATTATTAGGGATCACTTTTGGTACTTTAGGATGCCGTCAAGGTGGTACAGTGACTGCTCAAGTGGTGACATTTACTAATGAAAATGCGGAAGCTCTAGCGCGTGATATGGCTGTTGGTCAAGGTGAAAGCTTGAATGTTCTTGCTGAGCTTATGCAGATTAAAGCTCAAGATAAAGCACGCTTCTTCGCAGTTTCAAAAGCGAACTTTGCTGAAATTTACTCAAGCAAAAATCAAAATACACTTCAAGTTTTAGACTCTTTACAAAGCGTTATGGCAAAAGATGCTGTATTGAAAGCTTATGTCTAATCTTTGATACTTTGAAACCCTGTCACTTGGCAGGGTTTTCTTATATTCGATAGATTGCTTCGATCATTTTATTGGTTCGCAATAAAAAGCTGATGGATGAGAGAAGTGATTTGTTGTCAGATTGATAATTCTTAAAAATGTTTGTTGCTGAATGAAATTTGTTACTTGTATTGTCGCTTCTATATTATGTCAAGCTGCTTATGCTGTAGCTCCATCTGATATTCAAAACTATATAAATCTCGCTGAACAAAAAAGATTGGATCAAGACATGACGTGGAAACGATTGATGTATGCTGATCAATCACAAACAAGTGAGGTGAATTATGACGGCTATTTTTATGCAATTGATGGTAAAACCAATATAAAAAATGAGCTTCATGCAGATATTCAAGCTTTGTTTCAACAAACTGAAAATAATCAGTCTATTCGCTGTAAATTCCCTGCACGTAGCCGCTGGTTGATCGAACAGTTACAAATCCCAGCTCAACAACTTCCAAATGTGAACTGTGATGAGTTTGATGCATGGATTAATCAGATCAAGCCATATAAAGCAACCTTGATTTATGCAACTGACTTTATGGGCAATCCAAGTTCGATGTTTGGGCATACACTTTTGCGATTAGACCCCAAAGATCAGAAACAACTTAATTTAGTTTCTTATGCTGTGAATTATGCTGCTACTGTAAATAGTCAAGATAACTGGTCATATGCTTGGAAAGGGCTAACTGGACAGTATCCTGGTCAATATTCTTTGATGCCTTATTATCGAAAAGTCAAAGAATATGGTGATTTTGAAAGTCGTGATTTGTGGGAATATGAACTCAACTTAACTCCTGAGGAAACACGCTTCTTGGTGGAACATATTTGGGAAATGCAGCATGTGAGTTTTCCTTATTATTTTGTCAGTGATAACTGTGCTTATCGATTGTTAGGACTGATTGATTTGGTTCGACCAGAGCTAAATTTAAAAAAACAGTTTAATTATGCTGCGATTCCAATTGAGACATTAAAAGCAGTTGATGATCAGAACTTAGTGAACGATGTCGTTTATCGTCCAGCACTTGAAACTCAATTGCTTTCACAGGCGAAGCAGCATGGGACACATTTGGCTAAAGTTGCGCACAAAGTTGCTTTGCTACCATCAGATCAAATTCAAGCTGTTCTAAGTGCTTATAACATTCAAGATCAAGCTAAAATTTTAGAGATGGCATACGACGACTTATATTTGCAATTTGTCAGTCGCGTTGTTGAAACAGAAATTGCTCAACCGCGATTACGACAACTATTAGCATTGCGTAGTCAAATAGAAGTTGAGAAACAACGTCAAGAACCTACTCGCCCGAAGATGCAACCTGTTGAAGGACATCATGCGCGTAATATCTCAGTCAATGTAGGGGAATTACAAGGCAAGGCATTTGTTGAGTTAGGACATCGCCAAGCCTACCATGATTTGATTGATCCTCAAGGTGGCTATCGCTTAGGTACGCAGCTTTTATTTTTAGATGGAAGTGTTCAATATCGAGATGATCAGCTCAAACTTGAGCATTTGGACTTACTTTCGGTGAATTCTTATAATCCGATTCAACCCTTTAAATCACCAATCAGTTGGGGCTTTAATTTTGGTTGGAAACAAGAACCCGTTTATGGTGGACAATTTAGTGAAGATCAGCAGCATGGTGTGATGAACTTAAACATGCAGGCGGGCTATAGTTTGGCAGATTATGATCGACGTCATCTATGTTACGCCCAATTACAGGGGCATGTGCAAGGTGGGAAAAACTTAGATAAAGGTTGGCGTGTTGGCGCTGGGCCAACGGTGGGTTGTATGAATCGATGGACGGATCGAATCAATAGTGTCTTACAAGTTGAATTGCCGTATTGGCAAGATCAAAATCAGTGGAATCTGAAACTGGGTTCTCAATTTCAATATAGTTTTGACTCAAATAATGCCATGCGATTGAATTGGGATTTTGAACAACAAGATCATAAGGAGTGGAATAAAGTCGGTTTAGGTTATATTCGTTTTTTCTAGATCTTAGACTTCTCTTAGAGAGTTCATCGTTTCTAATGGACTGTGTTCCTCTATGGTAAAGAAGTCTAGTCATAATCTATTTGAATAAAAGAGAATACTAATACTATGCCTCAACCACGACATAATATTTCTTTACAGCCTCAACGACTTCAAATGTACCGACAAAAGATGGCGGAATGATACCCGCTTGACCTGCTGATATTTCAACAAAAGACTTGTTGTCAGTATCATGCAAGCGAACAATTCCTTCGATGACTTGGAAAAACTCTTGTTTGTTGTCAGCAAATACAATATTCCACGCACCCATTTCACATTGCCAAATGCCGCAACTCATATTGGGATGTTCATAGAGGCTGTGTGTCAAACGTTGCGGATTACCTGTTACGAGTCGATGTGGTCGAGGATAGTCTATCGCTGCATTCGTCTGCTCTAAACTAGATGGATCGAGTAATAATGCTGTAGCTGTCATATTTCATGATGGGCGTGCTTAAATTAAGCTAATTATAAAGCATCTTTATACGTCTAAGTTAAGCTTACTAAAATGACAAAATGAATTTGATTAAGAAAAATTAGAAATAAAAAAGCCTCAATTGAATTGAGGCTTTAAGAGCCATATTACTTAGTAGCTTTCTGGTACAGCACTTAAAAATTCACGACGTGCATCTTTATCAGTCTTAAAATCACCAACAAAAGAAACGGTACGAGTCGTAGATTCTTGTTTACCTACGCCTCGCATCATCATGCACATATGCGCTGAATCAATCACCACTGCAACACCACGTGCTTTCGTTACATCAGCAACAGCTTCGGCAATTTGCTGGGTTAGATTTTCTTGAATCTGCAAGCGGCGAGCAAACATTTCTGTAATACGGGCAAATTTAGATAGACCTAAAACTTGACCTTCTGGTAAATAAGCAATGTGTACACGACCATAAAAAGGGAGCAGGTGGTGTTCACAAAGTGAATAAAATTCAATATTTTTAACCAATACCATTTCATGGTTATCGGATGGGAAAACCGCACTATTTGTAACTTCTTCAAGCGTTTTACTATAACCAGAAGTTAAAAAAGAAAAAGCTTTAGCCGCACGCATAGGCGTATCTTTGAGGCCTGGGCGATTCAAATCTTCACCAACGGCAGTTAAGATGTTTGCGTACGATTGCTGCATAGACATAACAATGTTCACTTAGGTGGGTTGAACAAAACGGGAATTGTATCAGAAAACGATTCAAAAACTTACTTTTGAGTCAAATGCCGATTATTGTTTGTACTTTGGATTCTTTTCTGCTCGTTTTAATAGGACTAAAACAGCACCAGTGCCGCCTTGATTTTCAGGCGCACTGACAAAAGCAAGAACATCGCGATGTTGTCTGAGCCAGCCATTTACATAGGTTTTTAAAATTGCTTCTGGGCCTTTACCATGAACAATTTTAATGACGTTTTGATTTTCATCTTTGGCCATTTGAATGATTTGTAAAACTGCAGCGCGCGCTTGTTCAACTGTACAACCATGCAAATCGACTGCTTCGAACCAACGAATTTTACCCGCTTTCAAATCTTCAAATACTTTGTGTTGTAGGGTCGCAATGCGATAGCTCAATGCTGCTTGACTGGCAACAGGATTTAAAATGGCTTGCGTATCTGAAATTTCAGTAAGTTCTTGCTCAGCACCACCTTCTGCAGCAGCGCGCTTTGCTAAAGTTTGGGCATCGACTTTTTTACTACGCATAACTTTGGTATCGGCAATATTTTTATTGTCGATCGGTTTGACCCCAAGAAGGGCTTTTTTAAAAAGTTCTGTATCTTCCAATTCTTCAGCTGCAGCTTGCGCCTTTTTTGATTCGGCTTGCTTCGCAATCGCGCTGGATTGTGGATTAGAGATTTGCTTTTTAAAGGCTTTCAGTAAATTAAACTGATCTTTAGAAAGCGAAGAATCATGTTTACTCATAATGTTAGAAAAATAGGCAAGATACGAGAGAAGTGTAAAATTATAGTCTGAATCCGTGATGATTTGAACTGAATTGCATTCATGCGATCTTTGATAGGAGGGGTGAATAATTAGCGATAAATAACAATTCATTTTCTAAAATAAAAATCGTAGTTTATATTGATGGCTTATATAGTCTATATTTTATAGAACGTTCACCACTCAATATAACTTCACCCTCTAATTGAAATTCCCATAAATAAATTCCTTTTAAATTTTTTCTTGTTGGAGGGAGTAAAATAGTAACTGATTCGAAGCCCATATTATTTTTTTCAATAAAATAAATGAGGCATAAAAAAAGCCCAATGATAAAGAATTGGGCTTTTCATCTATTTTGAATTTAAACCTGTTTTGGCTGACCAAACAATTCACCAAATGCCACATCAGGCCTAGGCTGTTTCATAAAGCTCTCGCCAACAAGGAACGTATGAATATCATTGGCTTGCATTATTGCAACATCGTCAGGTGTGGCAATACCACTTTCAGTGACTAACAAGCGAGATGCAGGGAGTAATTTCTTCAAACGAATGGATGTCTCTAAATCAACATCAAAGGTTTTAAGATTACGGTTGTTTACGCCTAAAATACATTGTTCAGAAAGTTTTAAAGCACGTTCTAATTCATATTCATCATGTACTTCAACCAATACATCTAATTGATGTTCAAATGCGGTTTTAGACATTTCTTCTAATTGTTGATCGGACAAGCAAGCCACGATTAATAAAATACAATCTGCTTGTAATGCACGTGCTTCGACAACATTGTAAGGATCAACTAAGAAATCTTTACGCAAAGCAGGTAAGGCACAATGTTGACGTGCAATGGCAATATTTTCATCTGTACCTTGGAAGAAATCTACATCTGTTAGAACAGAAAGACACGCTGCACCAGCTTGTTCGTACTGTTGAGCAATTTCAGCAGGATTAAAGTCTGCACGAATCACGCCTTTAGATGGAGAGGCTTTTTTAATCTCAGCAATCACAGCAGGGCGTTTATGCTGTAATGCATTGGCGAAACCACGAACAGGAGTCGCTGCTTTTGCCCATTCTTCAACATCATGCAGATTACGTTGTTTTAAACGTGCTGCAAGTTCCTCATGTTTACGGTCAACAATTTTACCTAAAATGGTATTTTGAATATTGATCATGAGAAGTCCTTAGTCTACTTGATATTGTTTCAATGTTTTGGTGAATTCAGCCAGGATACTCATTTTTTCAGTGGCTTGACCGCCATAAAGAATATCTTGAGCAAGTTCAACAGCTTGTTTGTAGGTGCTAGTAATTCCTGCAACATAGATACCTGCACCTGCGTTCAGTGCAATCATATTGGCAGCTTTTTCGCCAATCTCTGATTTATCTCGACCGAGTGCATCTTTAATCAGTTTTAAGCTTTCTTCAGAACTATTGACTGTTAGACCTGATAGAGTTTGAGATTGAATACCAACATCATCTGGACTTAATGTCCATTCTGTAATTTCGCCATTCTTTAGTTCAGCGACAGCTGTCGGCGCAGCAAGGCTAATTTCATCCAAACCATCTTTAGAATGCACAACCAGTACATGCTCTGCACCAAGTTGTTTCAGTACTTCTGCAATTGGGCGGCAAAGTTCATCTGAGAATACACCAATGACAAAACGGTTCACGCCAGCAGGATTGGTGAGTGGTCCTAATAAATTAAAAATACTACGAATACCTAACTCACGACGTGGTGCAACCGCATATTTCATTGCTTTGTGGTGATTAGGTGCAAATAGAAAACCTACACCAATTTCACGTATGCAACGTTCAGTTTGCTGCATATCGAGATCAAGTTGGATACCCATTTGCTCAAGCACATCAGAAGAGCCAGATTTGCTTGAAACACCACGATTACCATGTTTAGCAATTGTTGCACCAGCAGCGGCGATCACAAAACTTGAGGCAGTTGAAACATTAAATAAATTTTGTCCATCACCACCCGTTCCGACGATATCGACGAGGTGTGGAATGTCGCTAACATTAATCTTAATTGCGAATTCACGCATGATACGCGCAGCAGCAGTAATTTCATCAATGCTTTCACCTTTCATACGCAGACCCATCATCAGCGCACCGATTTGAGCATCTGTCGCTTCACCTTGCATAATACTGCGCATTACATCTTCCATTTGGGGTTGGGTAAGATGAATGTTTTTAGTAATGTGATTGAGAGCCTGTTGGATATTCATAGTCATGAGTTACAGCATTATGATTAATTAAAAAATTGAGAAATAAATAGATTGATCGCAATTGGTTCGGTATGACTTGACTGTGATACATGATCTAAAAGCTAGCGAGTTATGTTATCAGAAAATAATGTAGATTTTATACGCTTTAAATAAAAACTATCTTGTGCTTCAAAATTAGACATATTGCTATATTTTTCAACTATTATAATCAGCGAATAAATAATTTCATCAATACATAATTCTGTCTTTATGGAAACAAGAATATGCAGATCAGCCAGCTTTTTAATTATCCAGTGAAGTCCTGTAAAGGAAATAAACTTTCGACAATGGAAATTGATGGTTTTGGTCCTAAATGGGATCGTCGTTGGATGATTGTTGATCCTGATGGGCGGTTTATCACCCAAAGGCAAGTCGCAGAAATGGGACAAATTGGTGTTACGGTTTTATCTGATCGCGTATGCTTTGATTATCAGTCAGAGAAGATCGAGCTCAGTATGATCGAAGCGCAAGGTCAGAAAGATGAGCGCTTAGTGACAGTTTGGCAAGATAAACTTTCGGGGAATCGTATCAATCATCCTGTTAATGCTTGGTTGAGCCAAAAACTTGGACGAGAGGTACAGTTGATTTATATGCCACAAGAGACAATTCGCCAAGTAGATTTAGAGTACGCACAGTTAGGTGATCGCGTAGGATTTGCGGATGGCTTTCCATTCTTGATTATTAGTGAAGCATCTGTTGAGTTTCTAGCTGAGAAAGTAGGTTATCCGCTGGATGTACAGCGTTTTAGACCCAATATTGTGGTGTCGGGGTGTGATGCATTTGCTGAGGATCAATGGAGACAGATGCAAATTGGAGATATTGTCTTTGATCTTGTTAAACAGTGTTCTCGATGTGTGATTCCAACAATTGATTTGAAAACGAGTCAAAAGCAACCAGAAATCATGCAAGCAATGCTCAAATATAGAAAACAGGGTACTAAAGTCATGATGGGGCAGAATGCATTACATCGTGGAGAAGGGCATATTACAATTGGGCAGGAAGTAAAAATTATTCGTTGAGTTTAATTCTTAGTTTTTATGAAAAGCCAATTCATTTCAATGAATTGGCTTTTGTATATGGAAATTAGTTTGATTAAGTTATCTCATGGTCTGGATTTCTAACACCTAATAATTGACTTGTTGCCGTACCCGCCGTCATTGAGCCATTGACGTTAAGTGCAGTACGCCCCATGTCGATTAGCGGTTCAATTGATATGAGTAAAGCCACCAAAGTCACAGGAAGCCCCATAGCTGGCAGTACGATGAGAGCGGCAAAGGTTGCACCACCGCCGACACCAGCAACACCAATAGAACTGAGCGTTACAATCACAACCAGTTGCGCAATCCAAAGTGGCTCTAAAGGATTGATTCCAACAGTAGGTGCGACCATTACAGCAAGCATCGCTGGATATAAACCAGCACAACCATTTTGACCGATCGTTGCACCAAACGAAGCTGAGAAGCTTGCGATTCCTTCAGGTACCCCAAGCTGTTTGGTTTGTGTTTCGATGTTTAATGGAATACTTGCTGCACTGGAACGACTGGTAAAAGCAAAGGTTAAAACTGGAAATACTTTCTTGAAAAAGTCGATCGGATTAACACGAACAAATAATAAAATCAGTCCATGAACGATAAACATGATTGCAAGGCCCAAGTAGGATGCTGCAACGAATTCACCTAATTTCACAATATCAGCTAGGTTTGCGCTTGCAACCATTTTCGTCATGAGTGCCAGTACACCATAAGGTGTAAACTGCATCACTAAACGAACTAAACTGATAATGAGTGCTTGTAATGCCTCAATTCCTTGTCTGATTCTTTCACCATTTACAGCATCTTTTGCCATAAGCTGTAATGCTGCAACGCCTAAGAAAGCTGAGAAAATAACGACGCTAATAATCGCTGTCGGGCGAATGCCTGTTAAATCCGCAAAAGGATTTTGTGGAAAAAGTGACAGCAATAATTGTGGAATATTGAGATCAGAAACTTGACCGATATATTGGCTTTCAATTGTGGCGAGGCGAGCGGCTTCTTTGGTTCCTTGAACAAGACCTTCAGCAGTTAAGCCGAATAGATTGGTCACGCTAATCCCGACTATGGCAGCAATTGCGGTGGTGAATAGCAAGATTCCAATGGTGAATACACTTATTTTACCAAGAGAAGTTGTTTGATGTAACTTTACAACAGCACTTAAAATCGAGATAAAAATAAGTGGCATGATCACCATTTGTAAGAGCTGAACATAGCCATTTCCGACAATATTAAACCATGCAATAGATTGTTCGATGATGGGGTTATCACCGTAAATGGTTTTTAATGCAAGCCCAAAAACGATACCGACAACCATACCAATCAAAACTTTCTTTGAGAGGCTCCAGTCTTGGCGATAACTAAAAAATAATCCTGCTAAAAGCAAAATAAAAACGAGAATATTCAATAATACGAGAGCATTCACAATAAATGTCCTGATAGATGGCTCAGGGAGGAGGGAGAGTTATTTAAGTTATAAATTCTAGCATTTAAGCAGTTTTTGACTTAATCATTCCTACTCATAAGCTTAATCATAAAAACTAAAAAGAAGCTTCGTGTAAGTATTTTACATTACTTTAATTAGTTGAAAGATCTTTTAGTTGTTGAAATTGAATCATTATTTAAAATTTATGTGGATTATATATTTTTCTATCCATTTAATCATTTGGAGAAATAGATTTGAAAAGCAACTTTTAGATGCTCAAAATAATAACAGCCCATCGTTTAGAGGGCTGTATATTTTAAATCTAAACTGACTTATGCATAAATTTCTAAGAAATTTTTAAAGATTTGATGCCCATGTTCACTGAGAATTGATTCAGGGTGGAACTGAACACCTTCCACAGGAAGAGTTTTATGTTTTACACCCATAATTTCTTCAATTGTTCCATCTGCTTGATTGGTCCAACAGGTGACTTCTAGACAATCAGGAAGAGTCTCTTGTTCAATTACAAGTGAATGATAGCGTGTTGCAGAAAAAGGTGACGGTAAATTACTGAAAATACCTTTATCGCTATGGTACATATCTGATAATCGACCATGCATCACAGTTTTGGCGCGAATAATATTGCCACCAAAAGCTTGGCCAATAGACTGATGCCCTAAACATACGCCGAGTAGAGGAATTTTACCTGCGAAATGATTAATTGCAGGAATTGAGATACCAGCTTCAGTTGGAGAACAAGGGCCAGGGCCAATCACAAGGTATTTGGGCTGCCATCGTTCGATGTCCTCTAATGTAACTTGATCATTACGAACAACTTTTACTTCTTGATTTAACTCGCCAAAATATTGAACGATGTTGTAAGTAAATGAGTCATAATTG
>NZ_BAEB01000033.1:0-80589 GCF_000241225.1 Acinetobacter sp. NBRC 100985
CCGTTGAATCCTTCGAAAAGCGATCCTTTGAAGTTATACAATAAGTGTAGAAAAAGCCTTTAATAAAAATACACAATCAAATTAATCATTCGCTCATACAATTAGAGTTTTAGCTAAATATTATTGCATGAGCGTCAATAACTTTCGGACTGACATTAATGGACTAAGAGCTTACGCTGTAATTTTTGTCGTTCTTTTTCACTTCCAAATTTTAGGCTTTTCAGCAGGATACCTCGGCGTTGACATATTCTTTGTCATCTCAGGCTACCTAATGACAAAGATCATTATTGAAAGACTAGAGAAAAATCGGTTTTCCTTTAGTGACTTTTATTTATCTCGTATCACCCGAATCTACCCAGCATTACTCGTTCTCGTTGTATGTCTCACAATACTTGGCTGGTTTATCTTTATTCCTGAAGATTTTCAAAGATTTGCTAAAGATGCACGTTATAGCCTTACGTTTCTCTCAAATAATCTCTATTACCGACAAGCTGGAGATTACTTTGCAGTAGATGCACATGAGAAAGCACTGTTACATACATGGTCACTTGCTGTTGAATGGCAATTTTATCTATTGTTCCCCATCCTTTTGGTGATTTATTGGAAATTAACCAAAGGGCTAAAACACATTGGAATCTTTCTCAGCATCTTATTTATTGCCTCACTGAGTTATTCAATTTATATCACCCCTAAAGACTCCATGTATGCATTTTTCAAACTCACTACACGGGCATGGGAACTGATTGCTGGTGGTCTTGTCTATTATTATTTTAGAAACACACAGTTAAATACACATCTCAAAAAATTAACTGAAGCAATCGGCTTTATGCTTATCGTTGCTAGTTTGGTAATTTTAAAACAAAGTACACCTTGGCCTGGTTATGCAGCATTGTTACCCGTTGTAGGTACAATGCTGATTCTAATCGCAAACCGCCAAGACTCTTTTCTCACTCAAACACCCATCGTGCAAAGTATTGGTAGCGCATCCTATTCAATCTATTTATGGCATTGGCCTGTATTTTTCCTACTGAATTATTTCTTTGTTCCACATAATTTTCTTAATCTAAGCCTCGCAATTACGCTTTCACTATTTTTAGGTTGGTTAAGTTATAAATACATAGAAAGTAGTCGTAATCTCCTGCAAAAGCTCAAACCTCAATATATTTATGTTTTATTCTTTGCTGTTCTAATTGCGTCATATCCTATTTATAAGTTCATCAGCAAAGATGGTGTAAAGGACAGAGCAAGCTCTAAATATCTATCCAGCATAGAACAAATTCAAATGCCTGCAGTCGCAAATGGTTGGTGCTTTTATAATATTAAAGGTGACGATAATCTTAATGTAGGAACTCAAGGTTTAACTTGTTCTATTGCATCAAAACAACCTACTGCGAAGAAGGCCTTACTGTTCGGCGATTCTTTTGCTGGCCATAACAATCCTTTTTGGGATCAAATTGGTAAAAAGCTTAACCTACAGATCCAAGTTGTTTCGACAAACTGGTGTTACCCAAGTCTTAATGATGCCTTTACTGGAGATCAGCCATCTGATGCCTATGAGCAGTGTCTAATCAACCGTGATTATCTTGCTAAGAATATGGATAAATATGATGTATTGATTTTTGCAGGTCGTTGGTCAGATATTGTTGGAAAAAGCCAACAAAGTGGTTTTGCTAATCTGTTAGATATCACAGAGCAGCACCATAAAAAAGTGATTGTAATGTCAGAGCCATATGCATTTAAGAAGAATATTAGCTTATTGTTCAAAAGAGCAATGTGGTTACATAGAGACTTTAATCTTAATAATTACATGAAGAGTGATAGAGCAACTCAACAGCGTTACGCTACAGAGGTAATCAACAATATGGTGTACAAACATAGCAATACACTATTGCTGACGAGTGATGATTTATTCAGACCAAATCAAATGGCAAATGGCAATACACCCTACTCCCTAGATGGTCGTCACATGTCGATTATTGGTTCACTTGAGTCAGCGAAATATTTCGAAAAACAACCAAAGTATGACGTGTTAAAACAGTTCTTGGAGCAACCCTTAACACCCTAAAACTAATTAATTTAAATATCGATGAATGAGTCGTTAAAATACATTGCTTTCGCATAATAACGGCTCAAGATTCCTCTTTCTTTACCAGCCAATTTGATCAGCTTCGGCATATCAGCAGGCGGATAATTGATTGCAAAATCAATCAATACTTTTTCTTTCACCCACTTATTTTTCACTTGATAGAAGAAAGCATTTCGATCACAGTTGATCAATGTCATACTTGGAAGATAGTTTCGCATGACTTTTTGGCAGGCAACATATGCCACAAGATATTCCAAACGACCGATTTCTTGGAACAAGTCCTGATAATCTGCATCATTTTCTTTAATTTTTTGAATATACAGCTTTGGTGTAATTTCAATCGCCTTAGACAACTCATCAAACCAATACTTAAAAAAGACATTCTTTGCCGAACTCGCCAATAACCAATTTTCTAAAACTGGGAAATTTGGGCAAGTCGTATTTTTTTTACGGTAGTATGCAAAACTATTGGTTTGATTCTCAGTAACAAGCTGTTGTATCCAATCAAGATTTTCATAAACAATGGTGCTTGCATCCAACCAAATTCCACCGTATTGATAAATGAGGTCAAAACGGATGAGATCAGCCTTTTGCTGAGGTGTCGCATGTGCTAAGCGGCGATAGTCGATGTCGCAAAATTCTTTAACATTATCAGGCGTTAAAAAGTTCACAACATGGTCAGGATTTTTTGTTCTAATATTTTCGACACATTTCTCTACAAACTGTGGTAATACACCCTCCCAGTACATCCAAATGATTTTAGGAATAATGGCATTTTTCTCTGTCGGATTCAGAACAATAATATCTGCATAATTGTCTATGACATCATTCATATCCCGTTTTTTATTCGCATACATCGTATAAAACTTTAAGAGATAGAATAATTTTTTAAAGACTTTCATAAAATTGCTCAGTTTCGAACAGTATTAGGATATCAAATGTTTAAAAGCATAATAACGATCTCGCCACATGCGTTTTTGCTTTTTGAGTCCATGAGAAAAACTACGATTTTCTAGCTCTTTTCGTTTAATGCCTTGCGTCGCAACCGTGCCTAAAATATCACTATCTAAGCCTGCTGGTTGAACAAATGGCTGCCACACGCCTAGGCCTTTACCATTTTTACTTAACCAGCTTTGGAAAAAGATATCGACTGGAACTTGCATGGTTTTACCTAAGCGTACAAATTCTTCAGCACCACGTCTAGACCAAATTAAACCTACCCCACGGATCGGAAAATAATAAGCATGCCACAAGTTAAATGTGTCTAGCTGTAAAATATCTTTCGCTAGTTTTTTCTTTTTAGCTGCAATGTTAACCACATACCAATCAAGTGCCTTATGCTCATCAAGGTAATTTAATAATGCCTCTACTTTCTGTTTAAAATCAGGCAAGACTTGAATATCATCTTCGAGAACAACAAGATAATCTGCATCGGTCTGCAAGAATTTTTCAGCACAGCCATAATGACTCAGATAACAACCCAACTCTGAACTAATTAAGCTACGCCCTAAAATTTCCTGAGCCTTTGCATCATTATAGTTTTTAAACTCGGATAATGCTTTACCACGTCCATCATAAGCAGGAAAACGAGTAAACTCCCAATTTGCTTTTTGCAATTGCTCAGTTGCACTTGCTAAACGTTGATCACTACCGTCTAGATTTATAAGATAAGTAACGACTTTCATTTAATTTTCCTTCGCTTATCCTGCAATAGTCGGTTGGATTTGACTAGGCAAAACTTCTCTAAATTTATCAACAAGTGCATGACGAATACGCAGCTCATCACGCTGTTCTAATTGATCTAAACTTTGAATACAACCAAATTTAATATGTTCGTTAGATAAAGCTTGAATAAAAGGCTCTAAGTCTCGCCCATCTTTCAAATAGGCAATCTCAACATCATCTTTCAAGATCGCTTGATTATTTTGTATAGCCAAATGATTAGATAGTCCTACAGGTAGAATTTGATCAATATTTCTAAATTTAAAGCGAATTTGCTGCTGTAAGAACAAGGGATGTTGTCCAAAATAATTCGCTAAAAGCGCTTTACTTAAAATATGCGGACGATGATGAATTTCATAATAACGACTGAGTCCAACACAGTCTGCACTGAGCATTTGAGCCATAGAGTATTTAGGCTGGGCAATTTTCCCAAACTTATTTTGTACAAATTTTCGCAGTAGGTATTTAACTTTTTTTATGAAATTACTCTGCCAATGACCGTAAATAACCATCTGATCATCAACTAAAAAGTCTTGCTGACGTGACGCTTGATTAAAAAAGAAATCATCATTGAGATAAATAAAGTAATCAGAAATACCAGGAATATTCCACAACATACTTTCGATACTTAATGAATTAAACGTCGGCAAAGCTGACTCATAGCCATTAAAAACTTCACGATGGTCAATAATCTTAATCTTTCCAGCTTCACAAAGCCCTTGCTGTTCAAACTGATCCAACCATTTCGGTTGCTGTTGATCAGTGACCACATAAATTGTTCCGCTATAAGGAACAAACTTTAGAATTGAGGCAATACAAAAATAAATTTCATCATTACTGGCAAAGCGGGTATCTTCTAAAGCATTAGAAGGCTCAGCTTGATTCATGAACTTTCGGCGTTTGTTTTTTAAATTGGTGTCATTACCATCCACCCAAGCAATAACAATATCAATCGCTTGCACGCTATCTTTCATAAATCAAACTCGACCTTTTCCAATATGATTAAGGCTTATTGCCAAGCATCTTTAATCCAGTCCGATGGCAGTACATAGCGATACCACTTACCACCGCCACCACTGACTGCATCAGGCGGATTAATTTCACCATGGAAAATAATAATTTTGGCATTTTGAGGTTTTACAGGTGGTTTGAAATAAGCCAATGGAATCTTTTGTAAGCAGTGATATTTATAACTTTTACACCAGTCTTTGTTCCAATAACTCAGCTTACCTTCTTTATGTACAAACCAAGAGAGGTACTCTTGTTCATTACGGAATTTTTGTCGAACCTCATCAAAGTGTTCACGGAAATACGGCAGAATTTCAGGAAAAGCGCCTAGTTTAAAACGGTAAACTGAACTGTTTCCAGTAATACGCCAAGGTCTTTTCCAGTCATGAATCACCAAAAACTCACCTTTTTCTTGGAAAAAACAATCGATGTTATCGACAATCACCACATCCAAATCTAAAAAAAGGGCATTACCTTTTAAGCCATAAAGATCAGGTTCAAAAGTTGAAAGTTTATTCCAACCACGCTCAGGGCTACCCTCAGGCAGATCAAGTGATGGAATCGGAAAACATTGGATATTAGGATCAATTCCTTCAGTGCGGTCTGTTAGACAAACCATTTTAAAAGGCAAAGTGAGATGGCGTTTAACCATGTTGTATAAACGATTGACATATTCTGCGCCATACTTGGTTCCCCATTTCATGCACAAAATAACATTGTCTTCATGAGTTGCCGAATTTTGTTGAATGTCTACCATCTGCTAACCTTAATGCCTTAGATATTATTTTGCTCAAGCATTTGGTAGCCAAAGCGAAAAAATAATATGCACTGAATGTGAGGCTATCTTAGCATAGACCTTATATTATTTTTTATTATTAATTCGTCAAACCCTTATAGTCTGTCGGTATTTCACCAACAGACTATACAAATAAAAACTTAATCAAATTGAGAAAGCTTAATTAATGCCAAATAAATCTCTGGTATAAATTTTTTCCATCACATCACTGAACATCGGTACCATTCGATTTACGATAATCAAATCTGACATCGCTTTAAATTTTTGTAAGCTCGAAATAACAGGATGACCTAGATACTCTTTTACATCCAAGGTTGGCTCATAAATCACAACGCGGATTCCCTCATCGGCTAAACCTTGTAGCACATCATGCACAGCAGACTCTCTAAAATTATCAGAATCAGCTTTCATCGTCAGTCGATAGATTCCAACGCAAGAGACTTTTCGGCTTAAAATATCCGCAATAATCGCCTGTTTACGGGTCTGATTTGAGCGAATGATCGCGGAGATTAACTCCTGTGGTGTATCATGATAATTTGCCAACAACTGCTTAGTATCTTTGGGCAAGCAATAGCCACCATAACCAAAGGATGGATTATTGTAATGATCCCCAATCCTAGGATCTAAACCAACCCCAGTCGTAATATCCAAGGCACTTAATTTGTTTTTCATGCAGTAGGTATCAAGCTCATTAAAGAAAGCGACACGCATGGCCAAATAAGTATTGGAGAAAAGCTTAATTGCCTCAGCTTCGGTAGAATCCACACACAATAACACAGCGCTCTTTTCTACCGTCGCTTTCAAATATAACTTGGCAATCTTTTCAGCGCGTTTTGACTTTTCACCAACAATAATTCGAGAAGGATATAAGTTGTCTTGTAAGGCTTGCCCTTCCCTTAAAAATTCTGGGGAGAAAATGAGGTTTTTAAGCTTTAACTTTTTAGAAATCTCTTTGGTATAACCAACGGGCACCGTCGATTTGATAATCATCAACGCCTTTGGATTTACTTTTTGAATATCATCAATGACCGCTTCGATACTTGAAGTATCAAAATAATTGGTTTCAGGATTATAGTTGGTGGGTGTTGCGATGATAATGAGTTTTGCATTTTGATAAGCAAATTCTTTATCACATGTAGCCTCAACACTGGCTTCAGTTAAGTAGTTTTGAATACATGTATCACTGATAGGTGACACTTTTTGGTTAATGCTCTTTACCCGAGTTTTATCTATATCTAGTACAATCACATCATGTTGTTTGGAAAATAATAAGGCATTCGATAGACCTACATAACCCGCACCAACGACAGTAATTTTCATTCGATCTCTATTTTTTATTCGACTTAGAGACACCGTAATCAACTAAAATGAAAGATTGATGATGGTTTAATTGCAATCTTTTGACAAACCAGCAATAAAAAAGCGAAGCCTAGGCTTCGCTTTTTTCAAGATTTAAGTCACTTATTTGATATAAGTCAACCAATCTGCATATTTATCATTACGACCTTGAACAGCATCAAAGAATGTTTTTTGAATTACTGTTGTAATCGGACCACGAGAACCGCAACCAATTTCACGGTCATCATATTCACGGATAGGCGTAACTTCAGCAGCCGTACCTGTAAAGAATGCTTCATCAGCAATATAGAATTCGTCACGCGTAATACGACGCTCAACGACTTCATAACCAAGATCTTTGGCAATCGTAATCACTGTTTGGCGGGTAATCCCCTCAAGTGCACCACCTGCCAAATCTGGAGTATGTAATACACCATCTTTGATCAAGAATACGTTTTCGCCAGCACCTTGGCAGACAAAACCTTGTGGATCAAGCAACATCGCTTCATCATAACCCGCACGAGCAACTTCTTGGTGAGCCAAGATCGATACTGTATAGTTACCACATGCTTTTGCTTTACACATCGTCACGTTCGGGTGATGGTGCGTAAAAGAAGATGTTTTAACGCGAATGCCACGAGCCATCGCTTCTTCACCAAGGTAAGCACCCCAGCCCCATGCAGCAACAGCAGCATGAACAGTATTTTCAGTTGCAGCGATACCTAATTTTTCAGAACCAATCCAAATCAATGGACGTAGGTAGCAAGAAGCTAACTTATTTTCACGCACGACATCAATTTGTGCTTGTTCTAAAGTCGCTTGATCAAATGGAACATTCATTTGATAAATTTTTGCAGAATTTAATAAGCGCTTAGTATGATCTTGTAAGCGGAAGATTGCTGTTCCATTTGGGGTTTCATAAGCACGGACGCCTTCAAAAACACCCATACTGTAATGCAGAGTATGTGTTAAGACGTGAATTTTTGCATCACGCCAATCAACCATTTTTCCATCTTGCCAAATAAAACCATCACGATCAGCCAAATTCACGGCGCATACTCCAAACTTTTACTACACAATCATTCACTATCCAATGCAATTGTTGCGCTTGGATCAATTAACCTTTGCCATAACTTGCAAACGATCTCGCGGGTATCGTGCCAGTCCGCAGCATTAACTTGCATGGATTGATTTGCAAGTGCTAAACGGTGGCTCTCAGCTCGTTCACGGAGATAAGCATGTATCAATGCTGAGGCATCTTCACTTGATAAGCAGCCTGCTTGAGCAGCATCTTCTAAAATTCTTACATTGTCGGAAAAATGGGCGAGATCAGGATTCGTCCCACTCCATGCAAGCACTGCATACTGTGCCATAAATTCAATGTCAACGATACCACCTGAGTCCTGTTTTAAATGAAAAATCCCATGTTTTTTTGTTCAGAAGATGAACCCAAATGATCTTTCATTTTCTGGCGCATTTTTAACACTTCTTCACGAACTTCATTTTCATCACGGACTTGTGTCAGGATCTGACAACGAACTTCTTCAAACTGCTGGCAAAGCATTGCCTCACCTGCGATTGAGCGCGCTCGGACAAGGGCTTGATGTTCCCATAACCAAGCACTTTTTTGTTGATACTGCTCATATGCTTTTAGACTGGTCACCAACATTCCCGCCTCTCCTGACGGCCTTAAACGTGTATCAATTTCGTACACACGACCATCTAAGGTTTGGGTTGTCATGAGTGACATGAATTTCTGTGCAACACGGATCGCAAACTCAGCACTACTAATGCTCTTTCGACCATCCGTTTCAGCTTGTTCTTCAAAAGCATGAATGAAGACTAAATCCAAATCTGAGCCATAGCCCAGTTCGATTCCACCGAGCTTGCCATAACCAATCACAGCAAAACCTTTTGCATCCAAGCTACAGCGCGCTCCTGTCGTACTCACAGGATAGCCATGTCGCTGTGCAACTGATTCATAGGCCAAATTTAAAGTCGCCTGCACACTCACTTCAGCAATATCTGTTAGCGCATCAGACACTTTCATCAATGGGCTTTCTGCAAGTACATCACTCGCCGCAACAGTCAGCACATTACTCTTCTTAAATAAGCGGAGTACACGCATCTGATCTTCGACTTGATCAATTTCAATACGAAGTAATTGCTGACGTAAAGAATCTTCTAAATCCTGCCGTTGAGGTAATCCGAAATCCATCGACAAAAACTCATCCAGCAACACAGGATATTGCGCCAATTCTTCGCAAATCCAAGGACTTACCGTTGCCATTTTCACTAGACGCTGTAAAGCCCCCCGACTTTCCATCAGCATGACCAGATATACCGTTCGACGCAGCACGGATTCGACTAATGGCATCAATCTTAACAGTGCCATTTGCGGTTGATCTGACTGTAAAATCGCTTCAATCAAATGCGGCCAAAACTTTTTCAATCGCTCTAAAGCACTGGCAGGAATTTTCCTTAATGCTTGCCCATGCCAAAAGTTTTGAATGAGATTCTTTGCATCGTCATCTAGTACAGCATCTAATTTCTGTTCAAGCTTTGCAAAATCATCAATCGGTTCTGAAAATTCTTTTTCTTGAATTAATTGCTTAAACTGTACTTTGACTTTGTCTCGCTTCTGATTCAACACATTAATGAAGGCAGTCCAACCCACAAAACCAAGCGTATCCAACATGCGTTGCCTTAACTCAGGCTCAGTTGGTAATGATTGTGTTTGCTGATCATTCAGCGCTTGAATTGCATGCTCAACACGTCTTAAAAACAGATAAGCATCTTCCAAATCATCAACGGATTGTTGGTCTAAGAGTTCCGCTTCACCTAAATGATGCAAATTCACTAAACATTGACGATCTTGTAATTCACGTTTTGAGCCGCCGTAAATCAATTGGAAGACCTGTACAATAAACTCGATTTCCCGAATACCACCTGCGCCGAGTTTAATATCATCCTCAATATTACGACGCATGACCTCACGTTCGATCATGGCTTTCATTTCACGCATCGCAGCAAATGCTGAATAATCTACATAACGGCGAAACACAAACGGACGTGCCATTTCCATCAAGTCAGCACCTGCTTTACCGCCAGTGATAACCCTTGCCTTGATCCAAGCATAGCGTTCCCATTCACGTCCGTGCTGGCTCAAATATTTTTCTAAACCCATATAGCTAATCGCGAGCGCAGAACCATCGCCCCAAGGACGCAAGCGCATATCTACACGGAATACAAAACCATCTGCGGTAATATGGTCGAGTAAATAGATCAGTTTCTGCCCCCATAAAATACAGAACTGTTGTACATCTATGCATTTTCGACCATTGGTCTCGCCTTGTTCATCGAAGGCAAAAATAAGATCAATATCACTTGAAAGATTAAGTTCTTGTGCACCTAATTTCCCCATCCCGATAACAATCAGGTCTTGAACTTGCCCCTCATAACTGATTGGTTCTCCATGCTTGGCAACAAGTGGGATACGTGCAAATGCTTTTGCGGCACAAATGCTCGCATCGGCAAAATCAGATAATTCACGGGTTAAGGTCACCACATCGGTAAGCTGGTTCGCATCCTGCCAAATCCAACGAAACATCAAACGCGCTCTTAGGATACGTAGCGCTTTCATCCATACCTGTTCATCCTTGATCTCTGCAACAGTTTCTTGGACTTTTTGATGGATGCTTTGTGTAGACAACGAGCAAAGAAATTGATCTTCTGAATAATCTTGTTCTAGTTGTGACTGGTATAGGTTTAAAACTTGTTCTGCATACTGACTTGCAACTAAGGTTTTTTGTAGCTGTTCCGCATTCATATAAAAAGGCTCGACCGATGTCATCTCATCGTGTTTAGTTATATCAGTTACAAGCTTATGTTTAAAATCTCTTTAGGCTAATTTTGCTTTACTTTTATGTTGATCTGTACATAAATCAACGTGTTCACGCTCTGCAGGCAATGTCACTTTAAATGTTGTCCCTTCACCATCCTTAGAAACCACATCAATCTCACCATGATTGAGTTCAACAAAACGCTTACACAAAGACAAACCTAAACCAGCACCTTTCTCGCCTGCCGTACCCTTGAAACTCATGGTGATACGCGGTTGAAATAGATTTTGTATTTGCTCATCGGTCATGCCCAAACCAGAATCTTTTACGCTAATCTCGACCATTTCACCTTTATTTTGGGCTTGAATATAAACTTTTCCAGAACCATCAATATCCGTAAATTTCAACGCATTTGACACAAGATTTTGAATCAAAGAAGTGATCATATTCATATCAGCATAGACCTTTAGGTTTTCATCTACCTGATTAATCAGTTGAATATTTTTCTTCAAAGCTAAGGTTTTTAAAATATCCGTCACAATATCTGTGATCTGTCGTAATTTAAAATTAATCGGGTGATATACAAAACGCCCACCTTCAGCCATTGCCCAATTCAATAGACTTTCCAATAAGTTGTAAGTGGACTGTGATGTGTCATAGAGGTAGTCAGCAATATTTTGAATACTAGACTCATCCAAAGTTTCGCGTTCTTTGGCTAAAATTTCAGAGAAGCCCAAGAGACCATGAAATGGTGCACGTAAATCATGGGAAATGATCGAGAAAAACTTAGTTTTACTAAAATTTAATGCAGATTCTTGTTCATATAATTCTTTTAATTCATCATGATTCAGTTTTAACTCGAGCTGTTGCATAAAGTTTTTGCAATGTTCTTGAAGAAGTTGTTTTTGCGTTTCAGTAAATTCCAATACTTTTGTATCGAGTAGAATGAGATAACCTAAAGATGTTTGGTCGGAATGTCGCAAATGTACTGCGATAGCTGATTCTGCCTTGCATTTCAACGCATTTAGAAAACCAATCAATGTTGGATATTGTGAATGTGAATGGTCAATCAGATCATCGTTGACAAATAACGTATTTAAACTTTTTGTGATTTTTGCGGTATCAATTGCTTTTAATTTTTCTGAACAGCGATGCCATAAATAAGGTTCTTGGTGAAAGGCGAGTAAAGCTGTACCAGTCTGCATCAACTTGCGGTTAAATTGTAAGAATTGTTCGAGCGTGTTTTGGTCTGAGTTAAGACCCATAGAAAGAGATAGTTTACAAGCACTTAGCTTTTCGGCTTGCTGTAATTCTAATAATTGAATAGCCATGCACGCCTCTCGAATATTATCGTTATACCATTACTTACGTTTTATTTAAAAAAAATGAGAAAACTATCACTTAGTATTAACAAACTTTAACAAAAAACGCAATTGTAGAATCAATCAATTCGCAACAAAACATGAAATTTCATTAAATTTTAACTTAGATAAAATCTCAACAGATAAGCTAATCTCTAGGTACATGCTGCACTTTTAAATCATCATAAATCTCAATCAACGCATCTACACTCAAAAATAGTAATCCAGAAATTAAAGCCACAAATATTCCAATAACTAACGAGACTATAGTCCCAGCTAAAAGTACCCAAGTATCAACTTGCAATGTTACCAACCCTAATTTATTCATTAAAAAAACCAATAAATTATTCGACTCAATAATTATCATGGATGAAAAATAGCATCCAACCAAAACCCATCTTTTCTTTTTATAACTCTGTTTTGAAGATTTTGCCGTTAAAGCTATTTTTCCATCATCCAAAGTTGTATCTACCATATGACGGGCAGTGATCAACTTCTTGATCATGAAGAAAAATCTTTTGGGATATTCTTTAATTACATAATCTACTTCAAGATAACTCACCTTTTAAGAACATACTAATGCCTGTGCGGCACAATCTTTTTCGATCTTTTCTTTATCTTTTCCATAATAATTTTCGATATATTCAGTTACAGCTGTTAGCCTCTCTAAATAAAATTTTCTTCGATGAGTAAATCTTTTTGCTTTATCTAACCAAACAAATAGCGGCACTATAGCTAAAAATATTGGCAATGCTTTTATTATTAAATCTAACACTTCTCCCCCTTTTTTGTTGAACTATAGATTCTTATTGAGAAATATATTTAATTTACAGGTTATAAATATTAAAAAACCCCAAGCCTTTAATACCAGCTTGGGGTCTTTGAATCTTGGTCCCGAGGGTCGGACTCGAACCGACACGTCATCTCTGACAGCGGATTTTGAGTCCGCCGCGTCTACCAATTTCACCACCTCGGGAAGAGTGCGATGCTTTGTGTTGCGTATCATAACCTGTTTGATTTTATTGTCAAACCCCATCTACCACTTATTGCTCACTTTTAAATCATTCAGATATTTTTCTATCAATAAATATCTAGCTCAGCGAGAAAACTTAAAAAAGACTATACTACGCGCAATTTTTTGCAATGTTTTAGATGTATGCAACTTTCCGACTTTTCTTTTGATCTTCCAGATGAACTTATTGCTCGCTATCCTCTAGATAGCCGTAGTGCATCACGCCTACTCCATATCGATGCAAACGGTCAGTATCACGACCACGCGTTTACCGATATTTTAGATCTATTGGAAGATGGAGACTTACTCGTACTCAATGATACAAAGGTCATGAAAGCACGATTAAAAGGAAAACGTGCTACAGGTGGTGCGATCGAAGTCCTCGTTGAACGTATGTTGGATACGCATACAGCGCATTGCCATATTAAATCGAGCAACTCACCCAAAGCTGGTGCAGAACTTTATATTGGTGAAGATGCTGTTCCTGTAGCCGTACAAGGCCGCCATGAAAACTTATTTGTCGTTAAGTTTTCGCAACCTATTTTGTCTGTACTTGATCAATATGGACAGTTACCGATTCCACCATATTTCAATCGTGAAGCTGAAGACATTGATACTGAACGCTATCAAACGGTTTTTCACGATCCTGAAAAAATTGCTAGTGTTGCAGCACCAACAGCAAGTTTGCACTTTGACCAAGATTTATTGGAAAAACTAGCTGCAAAAGGCGTGCAAAAAACATTTGTGACTTTACATGTTGGCGCAGGTACATTTATGCCTGTGCGCACGACTGACATTACCAATCACATTATGCATAGTGAATGGTGCGATGTACCACAAGCAACGATTGATTTGATTTTAGAAACCAAAGCCCGTGGAAATAAAGTGATTGCTGTAGGCACAACAGCAACTCGTGCCTTAGAGAGTGCTGCACAAGCAAATCAAGGACAAATTGCCGCTTGGACTGGTGATACGCAAATTTTTATTTACCCAGGCTATCAGTTCTGTATCGTGGATCGTTTGATTACCAACTTCCATTTACCAGAATCGACCTTATTGATGTTGGTTTCAGCTTTGTCGAATCGCGACAATATTCTAGCGGCTTATAAACATGCAGTTGAGCAACGTTATCGTTTCTTTAGTTATGGCGATGCGATGTTGGTTGACCAAGTAAAATTTTAAGAAGTTCTGCTTTAGCGATAAAAAAACAATTATAAATTTGCAAAAATAAATTTCATAAAATTCGCATCTTATCTAGCTTTCTAAGATTGGGAGCTAGATAAGTCTAGTGAAATAATTATGTTATTTCGGAATAAATACGATGAGTTTTATAGATCAACTTAGCTGAACAATAAAAACAACTCCATATACTCTGATGGATTCGCCAAGTATAAAAAGCACGATTAAGACACTTCTTAGTTTCTGAAATTTAAAGCATAATCTAAATCATACAGATTTATTATAATGAACCGACTAATCCCATGCCGATCGACACAGTACAAGAAGCCTTACATATCAGACGTAAAAAAAATGCACAGGTTTTTCGAAATATTGCTCGACTTTGGGAAGCTGGGCAAACGTCTCATAGTGATCAAGAGTTATTAGATAAATTACATCCTTGGCGAGAAGATCATAGTCTCCGTTTTTTTAATGTACTCCCCTATTTATTAGCCATGACTAGTATTAGCACTTTAGTTTTTGGCTTTTTTCTCCATCCACATATCCAATTTATATGGAGCTTTTTAGGTGCATTCCTCACAGGATTTTTAGCCTATCTGCTTTATGAATCGCAACAACCACTCAGACAAGTGATTCATTATCTTGAACAACGAATGATTGATTTACGCTATGGATTAAAGTTTCAACAACTTCCAACATATCTTCCAATCCAAGCACAGCCGATATTGGTTATCAGTCGATTAAAGCAATACTTCCCACTTTTTAATCGTGGGGATAAATCAAATGAAATCACCTATTACGCCTCTACAACATGGAATGATGGTGAAATTGAACATCAAGTCTTAGTGTTTAAATATCAATATGTCAGTGAAATGCCTATTTTTCAGGATGGCAATACTGATAAAAAAATCGTAAAAGAAATTGAAAAGGACTTATGGGGTGCATTCATCTTCCAAATGCCGGCACTCGGTATTGCTGTAAGCAATCAACGCTCACGATTCTTTGAACCGTATACTCGTTCTTGGCAAAGTAGCGATATTTTAATTAACAGAAAAATCAATATTTTTGGATGTGACCAACATCAACTCGCAAGAGAAGTTAGTCCAAGTATGACGTTAAAGTTAAATGATTTTTTTCAACATTTTAGTGGTGATTTAATTTATCATCATCAAGAGCAAATTCTTTGCTATGTGGGTGAACAAGACCTCTTTCAAACCACAAGTAAACGAGATGAGATTCATGATATTCCAGCGTTGCGCGGTCATTTACGCACTATGACCATGCCCCAATATCAAAAATTTCAGCAACACATGCTTAACTTAATTCGCTAAATCTATTCCACTGTTTTCAGTACAGTTGGTCTCTTTTCAAAAGAGCGGATTTGTAGCAATAACAATAAGGAGAACGACAATGGTGGGCTTGCTCATTTTCTTGGGGATTTTTGTTATATTGATTGTGTGGAGCATCAATATTCGCAATACGATTGTGCGTTACTTCAATGCCACTAAACGAGCTTGGTCAGAAGTCGCCAACTTTGAACGCCAAAAAGTAAAAACTTTAGAGGCTTTGGAAGCAACCTTGGCGCAATACACTCAATTTGAAAAATCGACTTTAGAAAAAGTTACAGAGCTTCGTCAGCAAATCCTTAATTTAAATGTTAATGATACTGATATTTCTCAACTGCAAAGCATCGAAAAAATGAGTAAAGAACTCATCCGTAGCCTCAACGTCGTTGTAGAGAATTATCCAGAGTTAAAAGCTGATGCGCTTTACAGTAAAATGATGGATGACATTCAAGAGCAAAACGAAAATGTTGGTGCTGCGATTACGATCTTTAACCGTAATGTTGAGTTATTCAACAACCACATCCAAGTTTTCCCAAATAACCTGATCAATACACTGACATTATCGAAGAAAGAAATTCGCCCATTTCGGGATAATCTTGCGACTGAGAATTTTGACTATAAACCAAATTTTTAAACTCAAGCCCAATCATTTTAGAGCCAATTTAAGTCTCCACTTGAATTGGCTTTTTTATTTTTTGGATATGGCTACATTTAGTAGTAGAACTACACGCCATAATCAAGGAAAATAGCCGTTTTTGATCAGCGAACTGTTTTTTCGCCTTGATGGATTGGTGTCATGCAATTTGAAAAATTAGGTCAGTCGGGGCGCGCCCGTCGTGGTCGACTCACTTTAGAACATGGTGTTGTTGAGACACCTGTATTTATGCCCGTTGGTACTTACGGTACAGTAAAAGGCATGTTGCCACGTGATATTGAAGAAATTCAGGCACAAATTATTTTAGGTAACACTTTCCATTTGTATTTACGCCCTGGCTTAGAAGTCATCAAAGAGCACGGCGGTCTGCACGAGTTTATCAAATGGGATAAACCGATTCTGACTGACTCAGGCGGCTTCCAAGTATTCAGCTTAGGCGCTATGCGTAAAATCAAAGAAGAAGGTGTAACTTTCCGCTCTCCTATCGATGGTTCAAAAGTGTTCTTATCTCCAGAAATATCAATGGAGATCCAACACGTACTCAATTCAGACATCGTGATGATTTTTGATGAATGTACACCTTATCCCGCAACACATGAAGAAGCACAAAAATCATTGCAGCTTTCTTTACGTTGGGCGAAACGCTGTAAGACACATCACCACAATGAGCTGAACAACAAAAATGCGTTATTTGGCATTATCCAAGGTGGGATGTATGAAGATTTACGCGATGAGTCGCTCAAAGGTCTTTTAGAAGTTGGATTTGATGGCTATGCGATTGGTGGCTTATCTGTTGGTGAACCAAAAGAGGAAATGATCAAGGTTCTTGATTATTTACCGAATAAAATGCCACATGACAAACCTCGTTATTTGATGGGCGTAGGTAAACCCGAAGATATCGTAGAAGCAGTACGTCGCGGCGTCGATATGTTCGACTGTGTGATGCCAACTCGTAACGCACGTAATGGTCATTATTTTGTCACCGATGGTCTGGTAAGAATTCGTAATAGTAAATATCGCCATGATAAAGGGCCTTTAGACCCACATTGTGATTGCTACACTTGTAAAAACTTTACGCGTGCCTATTTATATCATTTAGAGAAGTGCGGTGAGATGCTGGCATCTATGCTCGGCACAATCCACAACTTGCGTTATTACCAACGCCTTACACAAGGTATGCGTGATGCATTGGACAATGGCACTTTTGATGAATATGTTCAGGACTTTTATGCTCGTCGTGGATTAGAAGTTCCACCTTGCCCTGAAGATTGATGCATCAAGATTTGCGCCTAAACGCAAGACAAGGTACATTGCAAAACGAATTGGAATTTATTGTTAATTTTTTCGCTTTTATTTGATTAGGAAATTAAAATGAGCTTTTTCATTTCTACCGCTCACGCCGCTCCAGCAGCAGCACAAGGTCCAAGCTTAATGGCTAACATATTGATGATTGCTGTTTTCATTGCAATCTTCTACTTCTTAATCTGGAGACCTCAAGCGAAACGTGCTAAAGAACACCGCTCTTTAGTTGAAAGTTTAGGCGTAGGCAGTGAAATCGTTTTTGCTGGTGGTTTAATGGGTAGAATCACTAAAATTGATGGTGATTTCGCTGTTGTTGAACTCAGCCGTGGTGTTGATGTAAAAATCCAACGTGCAAGTGTTATTTCAGTACTTCCTGAAGGCACTCTAAATAACCTTTAATCATAAAATAGTCGTGCCTTAGCACGACTTTTTCATTTAAGAAGAAAACGAATGCGTTACCCTGCATGGAAATATTTACTGATCCTCGTTGTTCTTGTGGTCAGTACGTTATATGCACTTCCTAGTTTGTATCCAGATGAACCTGCCGTCCAAATTTCAGGGGCAAAAGCAGGGACTCAGATTGATCAAACTGTGGTGCAAAAAGCTGAGCAGATTTTAAAAACTGCCAACATTAGCAGTCATGATAATAGCTTCACCAATAATGCGGCTTTATTACGTTTGGACACGACTGAGTCACAGTTAAAAGCGAAAGAAGTGTTACGCCGTGATTTAGGTGATGACTACGTGGTTGCTCTCAACCTTGCGCCAACCACACCTGAATGGCTGCAAAAGATTGGGGCTAAGCCGATGAAACTCGGTTTGGACTTACGTGGTGGTGTACATTTCTTGCTTGAAGTCGACATGGATAAAGCGATTAGTCAACGTTTAGAAACGTCTGCGACTGATCTGCGTCGTCAATTTCGTGATAACAAAATCAAATTTAACAATCTTGCTTTAAACAATAACACCATTACGGTTCAATTTGCGGATAGTGCTGATCGTGATGCTGCCGCAGACTTCTTACGTCGTAACGGTAATGAGTTTACTCAGCAATCAGTTGCAACAGCTAATGGTGCAACATTAAGACTCACTTACTCTGATGCACGTCGTCAGGAAATTCAGTCTTATGCAGTCAACCAAAACTTAACGACTTTACGTAACCGTATTAATGAACTCGGTGTTGCAGAAGCTTTAGTCCAAACTCAAGGTAATAACCGTATTGTGGTTGAACTACCGGGTGTTCAAGATACTGCTGAAGCAAAACGTGTCTTAGGTCGTACTGCAAACTTAGAGTTCCGTTTAGTTTCTGATAGTAATGATCAATATATTGATCCATATTCTGGAAAATATAATGGTCAGCCACTCCCTCCGGGCACTGAAGTTTTTGCTTATGAATCTCTAGACAGTGGTCGCCAACTGCTTTTAAACCGTAACCGTATCTTAACGGGTGAGCGCGTCCAAAATGCAAGCTCTGGCTTTAGCCAAGACTCTGGCGGTGCAGAGGTAAATATTACCTTAGACAGCGCTGGCGGTAAGCTGATGGCTGATGCGACACGTAATGCAGTTGGTAAACGCATGGCTGTTTTGTTTATTGAGAATAAACAAAAGATTAGCTATGTGAATGATCCACAAACTGGTACTCAAACTGAAGTTCGTACACCTTATACAGAATCTGTCGTGATTAATGCGGCAACGATTCAAGCAGTATTGGGTTCACAATTCCGAATCACGGGTCTTGACTCACCTCAAGAAGCAGCAGAACTAGCATTGATGTTACGTGCAGGTGCTTTAGCTGCACCAATGTACTTCGTTGAAGAGCGTGTAGTTGGTCCTAGCCTTGGTCAAGAAAACATTGATAAGGGTGTTCTTTCAACGCAAATCGGTTTCTTACTGGTTGCGATCTGGATGGTTGTGTTCTTCCGTGTATTTGGTTTGATCGCAAACTTTGCATTGGTGTTTAACCTTGCAATGATTCTTACAGTAATGTCGTGGATTGGCTCTTCCCTCACCCTTCCGGGTATTGCGGGTATCGTCATCACCATTGGTATGGCCGTCGATGCAAACGTATTGATCTGTGAGCGGATACGAGAAGAGATTCTATGGGGCGCCTCACCTAAACAGGCGATTGTCGCGGGTTATGATCGAGCCTATAACACTATTTTTGACTCGAACTTAACCACATTCCTTGTTGCATTCATCTTGTTTGCAATCGGTACTGGCCCAATTAAAGGCTTCGCTGTGACCCTCATGATCGGTATCGTCTGTTCAATGTTTACAGCGATTACGGTGACTCGTGCAATTGTACAAATCATTTATGGCAAACGTCGTGATTTGAAGAAGTTGAGCATTTAAGGAGATTGATATGACAAATCTGACTCAACAAGACTCAAAACAATACGGTCGTCCAGATGATTTAAAGATCATCCCTTTCATGAAGATTGCTAAACCAGCTGCAATCTTCTCGATCTTACTGACGATTGCTAGTATCTTCTTTATCGTAACGAAAGGTTTGAACTTAGGTTTGGACTTTACTGGTGGTATTTCTGCTGAATTGAATTACAAACAAGCAGTTCAACCAAGTCAAATTGTTCAAGCCTTGGATAAAGCGGGTTTTAAAGATGCGGTTGTACAAACGCTAGGAAGTAACACTGACCTGATCGTTCGTATGCCTGTTCAAGAAGATCTGCAAGTTGAAGACTTGAGTAATGCAATCACTACAGCTGTCCAACTACCAAACAATACCGTTGAAGTACATAAAGTCGATGCGGTGGGTGGTGCAGTCGGTAACGAGCTTTATGTTCGTTCAGCGGGTGCAGTTGCACTAGCATTACTTTTAATGCTGGTTTACGTCACTATTCGCTTTGAGTTTAAACTCGCGATGGGTGCTGTGATGTCGTTATTCCACGATATCATCCTTATCCTTGGTGCATTTGCTTTATTCCAATGGTCATTTGACTTAACCGTACTTGCTGCAGTTTTAGCAATTATAGGCTTCTCACTTAACGATAACATCGTTGTATCGGATCGTATTCGTGAGAACTTCCGTAAGATCCGTGGCGCTACACCAACTGAAATTGTGGATATTGCGTTAACTGAGACTTTACGCCGTACGATTCACACCTCTATGACATTATTACTCGTCGTACTTGCAATGTTCTTCATTGGTGGTGATGGTCTACACTGGTTCTCTTTAGCTATGATTATAGGGGTATTTGTCGGTACTTATTCTTCGATTTATATCGGTACTGCATTTGCTTTATGGCGTGGCTTGAACCGTCAAGACTTCATTGTACAAGTTAAACCTGAATTTGATGAAGAAGAGATTCCTTAAATCTAAACTTTATGATGATTCAAAAAATGCCAGCTTAATGCTGGCGTTTTTGTATTTTAGCTTAGCTAAATTTTTTATATTAAGACTTCTGGAAAACGGCTTAACTTATAACTTTTCCAAAGGATAATCATAATCTCCCCATTTGCTCGTTTTAATGCCTAAGTGATGTAAGCTTTCAATCAATTTTACGGCAGCACGTACACCGTCAATAATTGGAATTTCCAACTCTGCACTGACCTGATCTGCCATTTCCGCCATTCCTCCACAGCCCAAAACAATTGCACCAATGTCATCATTCATTTTAGCTTGTTGACAACTTTCTAATAATTTTTCATAAGCAATTTGCTTATCATTTTCCAACGCCAATACAGGTAAATCAATACAACGAATCTTTTCACATTTCCTTTCAAATCCATACTGATGCAGTAAATGCTCAGCAATAATTTTTGTTCGAGGTAAAGTTGTCACTATCGAAAATTTTGTTGCAATCAAACTCGCCATATGAAATGCAGCTTCAGCGATTCCAATCACAGGTGCATGCGCCAATTCTCTAGCCGCATGTAAAGCTGGATCACCAAAACAAGCAATAATATGCCCATCGACTTGCTGCTCTTTTCCTTGCTTGATTAACTCCAATATACCGATTGCCGATATTGCTTCGTCATAATGTCCCTCAATCGAAGGAACACCCTCCTCTGGAGATTGAGCAATAATTTCGCTATCAGCAAATGCGACCTGACAAGCAGCTTCACCAATCGCCTGTGTCATTTTGATACTGGTATTCGGATTAATAATTTGGATTCGGGTTGATTTTCCCATTTATGCACATTTTTAAGCCACAAAATAAATTCGATCATATTTCAATACAACTGGTCTGAACAGATAAAAATCAATAAAATTTATAAAGCAATATTTATCAATTAATTAAAAAATAAAATCTATAAAAAAAATAATTTTGGCTCAATTTTCGCATAACTGGTCTGAACTGTTGTTTATTTTTGAAGACCAGCTATGAACTATAATGCAAACTATAGTCCTAAACTTTCTAATGAAGATCTCGTACCAGCTAAGCAAAACTGGACTTGGTATAATATTTTCTCCTTCTGGATGTCTGATGTACACAGTATGGGAGGCTACGTTGTTGCGGCGAGTTTATTTTCATTAGGTCTTGCTAGCTGGCAAGTTCTACTCGCATTGCTTGTTGGTATCATGATCGTTCAAATTGCGGCGAATCTCGTTGCAAAACCGAGTCAAATCTCAGGTGTGCCTTATGCTGTGATTTCACGTCAAGCTTTCGGAATTTACGGTGCGAACATCCCAGCCCTCATTCGAGGTTTGATCGCAGTTTCATGGTACGGCATTCAAACTTGGTTAGCCTCTAATGCTCTCATGATGGTTCTATTGAAGTTTTACCCTTCCTTACATCCATTCGCATTGACCGAGTTTGCTGGTTTAAGCACAATTGGATGGATTTGCTTTGCTTTCATGTGGATTTTACAAGCCTTGGTTTTCTGGAAAGGAATGGAAACCATCAAAGTATTCATCGACTGGGCTGGACCAATGGTCTATGTCGTAATGTTGGCACTCGCTTTATGGCTCGTCTGGAAAGCTGGTTGGCATAATATTTCCTTTAACCTCAGTGATAAACAACTCACTTTAAACCAACAGATAATGCAAACTATTGTCGCGATTGCCCTAGTTGTCTCCTATTTTTCAGGGCCATTATTAAATTTTGGTGATTTTTCTCGTTATGGCAAAGACATGAAACAGGTCAAACAAGGGAACTTTTGGGGACTTCCGTTCAACTTCATTTTCTTCGCTATTATTGTGGTAATGATCGTTTCAGGAACATTTAGTGTTTTCGGTAAAATGGTACATGATCCATTGGAGACCGTCGCAATGATGGATAATGGTCTTGTCATTGTATTAGGCTTATTGACTGTATTAACTGCAACAATTGGAATCAATATCGTTGCCAATTTTGTTTCAGCGGGTTTTGACTTTTCAAATCTTGCCCCCCGTTATCTCAACTTTCGTAGAGCAGGCATGATTGCAGCGGTGGGTTCCATCTTCATCACGCCTTGGAATTTATTTAATTCACCTGAACTAATCCACTACACACTTGATACGCTTGCCGCTTTTATCGGACCTCTTTTTGGCATCTTGCTGACTGACTTCTATTTTATTCACAAACAAAATGTAGTTGTCGATGACCTATTTAACGATAAGCCGACAGGTCATTATTACTACCAAAAAGGGATTAATAGAAAAGCAGTCATTGCATTGATAACATCTGTCAGTATTGGTCTGATGTTGGTTCTTATCCCGAGTTTACAATTCTTGGCACCATTTAATTGGTTTATCGGCGTACTGTTTGGCGGGACTTTTTACTATACAATTTCTCGAGAAACGGTAAGCGCGAAAGTGAAAAAGTTTGCTTAATACGCAAGGCTAAAGAAATGGATAAGCCATTAGTTTTCGGATTAATGGTTCTAGTATCTAATCTTGTTTGATTTTAATTTGTGGAAACTGAAATCCTCGACATGATGGCTCTGCACGCCAAGCCACTGTTACCACAATATTCTGATTTAAAATAAAATTTTGATATGCAAATGTTCCAATCATCGGATGAGTACACATTCCTCCATTTTGTTCAGGATGAACGTTTGTATTCAAACTATTTAAATCCAAACGAATACCCAAACCAGACGCTTTTAATATCGCTTCCTTGGTTGTCCAGACCTTAAACCAATATTCCCTGTCTTGTCCTTGCTGTTGCCAAGTTTTGTATTCATCTACATGAAAGGCATGTTGTGCAAAGGCATCAAATCTTATTTTCCGCCCTAATTCTTCAACATCTACACCAATATCTTTCACCTGTTGACTCATGACCAAAGCATAATATTCATGACTGTGAGAGTGATTAAAGTGAAGATGGTGAGATGATAAAAAAGGTTTACCATGCTCATGCTTAGAAAATATGAGTGTATTCTTATCACAATTCAATTGCTTTGCTAAAAGCTGATTACGATACGCCTGAATCTGTTCTTTTTTATAAACATTAAAATCACGAAAGCTAGGAAAGTCTGATTTAGTTTGAGTTAAAAGTTGAGCCAAAGCATGTATATGCAACTGAATCTCACGTGTCATCATTGGCTCAACTCAATCAAAAATTAGAACTTAACAATATCACCTTTTAAAGCAACGCCAGCCACAGCCATGCCCTTATGACATTCATAGGTAGTAGAGCTTTGATTTTCATTCTTTTTATAATAACTTACGATATTTGTTACAGCATTTGCACCACGTGCTTTTGCAGCCTTATCCAACTGAATAAGTGCCGAACGAAGCACCCAGTCACAAGCTTTTTCAGCTGATTTTCCGAAACCGTTGGTCTTTTGATTAGTCACAATTTCTTTTTCGAGAACTCGTCCGCCAGATTTATTCCCCTTCAAATAAAATTTCACAGAGCCATCTAAAGTTCCATCAGCCACAGCTCGATCAACTGCTGATTTAAAATCAAAATGATGTACAGCATCCGCAGCATGAACTGATGCTGTAAAACCTGTTGTTAAAACTGCTGCTAAAAATATTTGTTTAATTGACATTCTTATGCCCCTTATTATGTTCCACGTTTAAAAATAAGTGAGGTATTGATTCCCCCAAAAGCAAAGTTATTGCTCATCATAATATTGATATCGCTCACTCTAACTTGCTGAGTAATATAATCTAAATCACCACATTGTGGATCAACTTCATCCAAATTCAAAGTTGGAATTAATTCTCCGCGGTGCATCATTTCGATTCCTAACCATGCTTCAATTGCACCACAGGCACCTAAAGTATGACCAAAGTAGCTTTTGAGTGAGCTGATAGGTTTACGGCCTAATATACGAGCCGTCGCTTGGCTTTCGGCAATGTCACCTTGATCAGTTGAAGTTCCATGTGCATTCACATAGTCGATCTGACTCGCATCTAAAGCAGCATCTTTAAGCGCCATTTGCATACATTGCCCCATTCTCTCTGTATCGGGCTTGGTTACATGTTGTCCATCAGTATTACTGGCATAGCCTAAAATCTCAGCATAAATTTTGGCGCCACGCTGTTTGGCATGCTCATATTCTTCAAGAATCAAACAGCCAGCACCTTCTCCAATCACTAATCCATCTCGCTGACTGTCAAATGGACGCGGTGATTTTTCAGGTTGATCATTCATCCCACTGGTTGCTAATAGAACATCAAAAACTGCAGCACCAGCAGCACTCAACTCCTCTGCTCCACCAGCAATCATTACCGTTTGTTTGCCATATTTAATGGCTTCATAAGCCTGCCCAATTGCCATTGATCCTGATGTACATGCACTTGAGGTTGGTAAGGTTAAACCTTTTAAACCAAAGTAAACCGTCATATTCACAGCACTAGTATGTGACATCATGCGGATATACGTTGTTGCATTGATCTTACTCATATCCTGATCAATCAACATATTGCCAAACTCACGAACGGCATCAACACTCCCAGCAGACGAGCCATACGCAACGCCAGTCTCCCCATTTTGTAAGACATCATTGCCAAGTAATCCAGCATCTTGTAACGCATTTTCAGCACTAATCACCGACATCAATGCAACACGTCCCATACCACGGGTGACTTTACGATTAAAATGTTTTGCGATCTGAAAATTGGTCACTGGACCAGCAAGTTTGGTTCTGAGATCTGGATACTGTTCCCAGTCAGGCATATAGCAAATACCACTTTTACCTTCATGAAACTTAAGAAAAATTTCATCTGCTGTTTCACCTAATGAGGTAATCCCAGCCATTCCTGTAACAACAACACGCTTCATTAAATTAAGCCCCCATTCACCGAAATCACTTGGCGAGTGATATAAGAAGCATCATCAGAACATAGGAATTTCACGACATTTGCCACTTCATCCACATGCCCCATGCGTTGCATTGGAATCATTTTTAAGGCGTGTTGTTTTACTTCTTCTGTCACCATCTCTGTTTCAATTAAACCTGGAGCAACACAGTTTACGGTGATTTTGCGTTTGGCAAGTTCTAAAGCCAAAGCTTTGGTTGCACCAATCAAACCTGCTTTTGCAGCGCTGTAATTCACTTGACCACGATTCCCCATGACTCCCGAAACAGAAGATAACGTCACAATGCGTCCACCTTTGCGCAAATGAATCATTGGCATAATCAAAGGTTTGAGTACGTTATAGAAACCATCCAATGACGTCGAAATCACCTCATCCCAATCGTTGTCGGTTAATGCTGGAAATGCCCCGTCATGCGTTAAACCCGCATTCAAGACAACGCCATAAAAAGCACCATGCTGTTCCACATCTTGTTCTAATATCGCTTTGACAGATTCACGCGCATTCACATCAAAAAGTAAATAATGACTGCTTCGTCCTAATTGCTGAATTTGTTCAACCACCTGTGCTGCTTCAGTCTCACGAGAACGTGCATGAATCGTGACATCAAACCCAGCCTGAGCTAATTGCAATGCAATTGCTTTACCTATGCCACGGCTTGAACCCGTCACCAATATTCTTCTACTCATTGTTATTCCCAAATTTATAACGCTAATGTCGATTGATCTGTTGGTTCATACACACTTAACATGGCACTTATCACATGCTCATCACAGTGAATCTCACAAAAAAATTGACCTAAACCTTCGTGTAAATACTGTTGTTCAACCCGAATCTTCAAAAGTTGACCGATTTTAAAATATGCAAAAGGCAACTGTAATTTACGAGTCCCTAGTAGGAAACCAACTTTAGGTTCCTGCTGTAATTGCTGTCCTCTCCATCCAGAGTAAGCACTAATGGTTTGCGCCATAATCTCAATACTGGCCCAAGTTGGTAATCCATCAGTTTCACAAAACATTAACTCTGGTGTAATGGTCAACTCAGCAACCGCATAGCCCTCATTTGCTTCCACAATATGGTCAATGAATACCATCGGCTGCTCATGTGGAATATATTGAATTGCATCAAGTTTCATTTATTTTCCTACACCAAATAATAAACTGATATTGCTACCACCAAAGGCAAATGAATTACTCATGACATATTGAATCGCAGTCGAAGGCTGTTGTTGCTGTACATAATTTTGATCTGCTAACGCTAGATCAATTTTTGTATCTTGATGAGATGGCAACCAGTCCTGATCTTTGAGTACTTGCATACAAATGAATGCTTCAATCGCTCCAGCCGCCCCTAGACAATGACCTGTTTTATGCTTAGTACTACTTAAAGGAACATTCACATCTTTGAAAACCCTTCGAACAGCTTTAATTTCCATTGCATCATTTTGAGGTGTTGCTGTGCCATGCAAATTGACATATCCAATTTGCTGGGATGAAACATCTGCTGTATCCAACGCGATTTGCATTGCTTTTTCAGCGCCTAAACCTTCTGGATGCGGTGCTGAGATATGCCATGCATCCATCGACTCACCAACACCATAAAGCATGATCGGTGCTTGATCTTTAGTTAATAAAAATAAGGCTGCAGCTTCACCGATATTAATTCCATCTCGATCTACCCCACACGGTTGGCATATGTCAGCGGAGAGACTTTCCAAACTATTAAAGCCATTTAATGTGAGTTGACATAAGGTATCAACGCCCCCCACAAGCACGGCATCGGCTAAATCAGCTTGAATCAGGCGTTGTCCTGCTGCAAAAGCCTTTGCACTTGAAGAACACGCTGTTGAAATTGTATAAGCAGCGCCTTGCCAGCCCAAATAAGATTGCAATGCTTTGCTCAAACATCCCATTTCTTGAGATATATGCGAAATATCTAGTGCTGTATTTCCTTCGAAATATTGCTTAAGTAAGGTTTCACTATCAGAAATTCCTGACGTTGATGTTCCAACCACAATACTCAATCGTTTTGGACTGATTTCTGCTATAGCAAGCTTTAGCGCTGTTTCAATCTTCTGCAAAGCAGTCAAAGCAAAGCGTAAATTTCGAGAATCAAAAGCTTTTAAATTATCAGGAATATTTTTGATCAAGGATTCAGTATAACGCCCTACCCAAACTGGACGATCAGCTAAAAAACCTGTTTCTAAGTTTAAGGTATTTTCAGATTGAATCAGTCGGTCACGAACGTGTATAGGTGTAGAACCTAATGCAGAAAGTCCGACACTCACAGGAATACCAACCGCTTGGAATTGAGATTTTTTCGATATAGTCTGACTCATGGCTGCACCGCTGATTCTGATTGCTCGGCATTTAATGTATTTTCAATTGGGCTTAACGTCATACGATAAGGGACTTGAAGATTATCTAACTCAATCGTATTTACTTGCTTCTGAATCTTTAATATCGATTTTCCATCGATGAAAACTTGCTGTTGATTTTCTATGGACTGTACTTTCACGTTCTTTTGACCCAGCTGATCAAACCTTGGATAAGTTGCAAATAGCAGGTCGCGCACGACAAACTCAAACGGCAATAAACGCATTTGTGGAATTCGCTGTTGTACCGTAACCGTTTGACCATCAAATTGAAGTTGAAATAAGGGCTGGCCCGTCAAAGCTAACGCAACAAAACTAAGCTGCTGTCCTTGCTGTTGTTGATACAATAAAAAGCTAAAACTCTTATCTTTCCATTGCACTTCAACTTGGTCTTGTCTTTGATAGTGTTGAGCGCCCCACTGGCTGCTTTGCAAGCCCTGTGCATGAGGTGTCAGCTGGCAACCACTTACCCCTAAAACGCTACAACACAATAAAGCGATCCATATTCGTTGCATATTAAATCTCTAAAGCTTGCTCTTGTGCTAAGCCTTCACGGCAATATTCAGCTAAAGTCCCTAAACGTCGTTTCGCATTTTTATGGATTGGATTCTGATCATCCCATGCATAACCAGCCAATAAAGAAGAGATCATTCGACGTATACTTTCATTTTGATTGCTTGAAAATACCACATCTTGGAACTCCCCTTCATACCAAGATTCCACATAAGCACGGAACACGTTAATCCCTTTGCGTAATGGTATTTCATACGCATGCATCCAATCCACGTGTTCACCTTGCAACACACGATCAAGTAGCGGAACTGCCAGACTAGAAGATTTTAATGCAATCGTCACACCAGAAGAAAATACAGGATCAAGAAACTCTCCTGCATTACCCAATAATGCATAATTAGAACCTGCCAAATGCTTTACATTTGCTGAGTAACCAACCAATGTTCTAATAGGCGTATCAAATTTGGCTTGGGCTAATAGCTTAGATAGACTTGGATCATCAGCCAAGATTCGTTTGAGTAAGGCTTCAGGCTCATTTTGTGTTGCATCTTGGACATGATAATGATCAAAGAAATCTTGTTCAGCGACAACACCAAAAGATGCACGTCCATCTGCAAACGGAATTAACCAATACCATGCACGGCGGTCTTTTTCATGTACCGTAATTAAAATCTTTTCACGGTCAAAATCGCCCTGATCATTAATTCTATCTTCAATATGTGTAAACAGCGCGCGACGAACTGGAAAATCTGAAGGACTTTCTAAATCTAAAAGCTTTGGTAAAATTCGACCAAAGCCACTCGCATCTAATAAAAATTTAGCCTGAATCTGATATTGCTGTTGATGCTCATCTAACACGGTTAACAAAGGCTGCTGTACATCCACATTGACAGCAATCACTTCATGCCCAAAGCGAATATCAGCACCATATGCCTGCGCTTGCTGAGCTAGCAAATGGTCAAAGTCAGCACGACGAACTTGCCATGTGGTGCCAGGACCTTCAGTAAACTTTTCTGTAAAATTATAATGACTACGCTTATGTCCACAGAGGAAAGCTGCACCATTTTTAAATTGGAAAGCATGTTCTTGCACATGTTCACGAACTGCATCCAATAAGCCCGCTTCTTCCAAAAATACCATGCACTGCGGTAATAAAGACTCACCGATTGAAAAGCGTGGAAAATATTGCTTTTCAATAATGGTCACCGCATAGCCTTTTTTTCTAAGCAAAGCTGCAGCCGAACTTCCTGATGGACCAGCACCAATAATAACCACATCAACTTGTTCTATTTTATTCATCATTACCCCTAAAAAATTAAAATCTTTTAATGCTCTTGTAAATTCACAATATGTTCTCGATCAGATGGTGTTAATAAAGTTGCATAAATAAATGAAAAAATTACACCCAGTAAAACAGTAATCCCAAAGCAATGAATCGCATAGGTTTGACTCAACGATAACAAGCCAAAACCCAATAGGGTCGACATCATACACAAAAATAATGCCATGCCAACTACTTGAGGATGATCATGCCCATGTCGATAGAAAATCGCATAATCCACGCCAATTCCAATGATTAAGAATGTTCCCATGATGCTAAATAAATTAATTTCTACTCCCATCCATGCCTGAACAGCAAAGGTGCTCAACAAAGCCAAACTCACAGGTAAAACTAACGGCATGACTGAACGCTTGCCGTATACCAATCCCAATATAATTGCTAGGCCCAACAAGGCATAGATCAATAACGATTCCGCCTGTATACGATGCTGTTTGAATAATGCAGATAATTCACTGACGGGTTGCTGAAGGGTGACATCATCATTTTGCAGCGCAAGTAAATCGGTATTGTCTTGTACCCCATTCAACATCACCAACCGCTCTGTCGGACTGACTTGCAGAAATGCTAATGGATGCTGCTGAAAAATTTGTTCATTCAATAATGGTTGCTGCTTTAGTTGCTGCTGCCAACGTAATATATCCGATAAGTTTAAACTTAAACTCGTCGCATATGATCTCAGCGCCGTTTCAGGAATCTGTTGGAGTAACTGCACATTTTGTTGCTGCTGCGCTAAAGGTGGAATCCATTGACCTAAAGCCTGAAAGCTTTCCAGTTTTGACTGATTTTTTAAAGCTTGTAACTGCTGAATCAGCTTCGCTTCATGTTGTTCCAGCTCAGCACTCGTTTTACCATGAACTACAAAATAATCACTACTTTGCTGCTGGGCAAAGCGTGAGCGAATGTATTGGTCTTGCTGTTTGAGTTTGGCATCCATACTTTGTAAGTTACGAATGTCATCATTGGACTGTAAAAATAATAGGCTCAAGCCACCCAGTACAATTACACTAAAAATTAAGCCATAGCGTACTTTATGATGTTGTTGAAACCATTCTCTCGCTTGACCAATCCAAGCTAAATGACGAATCGCAGGTTGTGCATTAAGTGCAGGCAACCTTGGCAACAACAACACGCTTGTCACCCATGCCGCAACTAAACCAACAATCGAGAAAACTGCAATCTGTCTAAAAGCAGGAAATGGAGTAAAGCTTAGAAAAATATAGGCCACGACAGTTGTCATTAAACCCATAAATAAACTTGGTAACAATGGTATAAGGATTCGGAATCCATTCATCTGACGATGCTGTGATTGCATCGCCATAAAATAAAAAGAGAAGTCGACACAAACCCCTATCAGGCTCGCCCCAAAGACTAAAGTCATTAAATGGATTTCACCAAAAACCAAATGCGTCACGGCAAATGCCAGTAAACTTCCAGTTGAGACTGCAATAAACTCTGTGAGCATGGGTCTGAATGAACGAAAGCCAAACCAAACCAATAAAATCAGACCTATTGTTGAACCAAAACCAATCGTTGAGATTTCTTGTTTCGCGGACTGTGTTCCAAAGTTAGAAAAGAGAATCGTCCCCGTCCAATGTGATTTTACTTGCAAGGTAGCAAGCTGTTGCTGTATTTGCTCAGTCCATGCGGTCACTTGCTCTTGATAATCAATATTATAAGGGCTCTGTTTTAGCTCTAGTACCAATAAACGCGAAATCTGCTGATCATCATGAATCGTGGCAAAACCATGTTCAAGTTCAATATTGCCTGACGCTTGTTGCGTTACCACATTCAACATATAGCGAGGAAACAACATCAACGGATCTTGTTGCAAGGATTCCGCAGTGATCGGCATGCCTACACTCATCAACTGCATCAAACTTTGTTCAGTCAATGCCTGATAATCTTGTTGCTGTAAATACTCACGATCTTGCTGACTGAGTAAACCAGTACGATGAAGATATAACTGTTTAGAAAACTGTTCTAGATCCAATTGTGGCTTTAAAGGTTTCCACAATGCATTCTGTTGTAATTGTTTTTCAAATAACTGCGTTGCTTGCTCTAAACTCTGCTGATTCTTACTTTCTAAGACAACAAATACTTTTTGATTGAGCTGATCGCTCATATATTGCTGAGTTTTCGCGAGTTCTGGATTCTGCTGCGTTTCTGGTAAAAGCGCAAAGATATTGGTTTGGATATGAATATCTTTTTTCAGCCATGCAATCGCTAGTGTCAGTGCGACAACGGTTAATAACACTAACCAAATGGCAGTACACTTATTTTGCCAATTGGAAAAGCGCATCTTCAGCAGCCGTCAGTTGATGGGGTTGAGTCGTTTGATTTCGGAATAAAATTGTTGTGCTGTTATTGGCTTTTTCTTGAATTACAATCTTATCGACATATTGTTGTCCTTGAGCATCAATACGTACAAATAACTTTTTAAATAATGATGACTTTGGTGTGAGCGCAATGTTCCAACCTGACGGACTATAATTGACTGACACGACATGAAAATTCTTTGATAAAGCTTTTTCATCGCCCGACATGAGCTGTAAAAACAAAGTTGCTACTGAACTATAAGGTGATTGATCAATTTGAATCTGACTATAAGTTCGTTGGGTTTTTTGAACCAGTTTTTTTTGAGTCACGATCAAATCGGCCTGAACAGGTCGCTTGATTTGCCATAGCACACCATTTGCTTTTACAAAACTTAGTGAACCATTAGACACAAAGGTTTTATTTAAACTGGCAAGCTTCTTTTGTTGCTCAAATTCAGCACGAACAATATTGCTTTTGGATAACTGCTTAAAAATCGTCGAAACTTGCTCATTATTGGCTGAAGCAACAACACTGAGACCCAGTATAGATATGAATAATAGTGTTTGTAGGATGACTCGCTGGGTTTTATTTCGTAGCGAGGTCAAGACATTTAAAATCGAAATCTTAAGCATTGCCACGCTCCTGAAACTGATCCCACGCATTTAAACAATCAAATAAAACCTGTGGCGACTGAAAACACATCTCTCGTGTTTCCATATTCACAGCAACTTGAGTGGTATAACCTTTGGTTAAACGTCGTCCTGTCGTCGCATCAAGGATCAAATATTCAATCTTTAAGCGGTTTTCCCATTCTTTTAGGATGGCACGCACACAGATCTTTTGTTCAAATTCAATTCCTTGTACATAACGAACATGGCTTTCGATCACAGGCCATGCATATCCCGATGCACGCATTTGATTGTAGTTATATCCAAATTGCTCCAATAACTTACAACGTGCAATTTCGAAATACTTCAAATAGTGCCCATGCCAAACCACATTCATGGTATCGACATCATGGAATGGAATTTCAATGATTACATCTGCTTGCATGCCCGTCTCCTAAGCATTTACTTGGAACTGATTTAACAGTTCAAAGTTGTCGAAACGATCAATGATTTGTTGCAATTCAGTTTGCAACGGTCGATCTTCTTCGAGCAAGGCAAAACTATGTAACGTCCACTCCACAAAAGCTGTTAACGTCGGGCTAAGCTCAGTGACCATCCCTTTTAAATGAATGGCTTGTACACTGGCACAACACAAAGCAGCAAGCACTTGTTGCGTCAAGGTAATCACACGTGTCGCATCACGCGCTGCAATCGTTCCCATACTGACTTTATCTTGGTTATGACATTCAGTTGAGCGAGAGAAAATAGAGGCTGCCAAGGTTTGTTTCAAAGCTTCAGCAGTCCAAGCCGAAACACCAATCTGAACCGCTTTAAAACCATGATTCAGAGGTAAACGCTCAGTAGTCGCACCAGTTAGGTTACGCGCTAATCCATGATTCATTTTATGGTCAACTAACTGAGCAATTTGGCGATCCATTAAATCAGCAATATTGGCAATCATAATCTTTAAGCTATCCATAGCTTGAGCAATATGCCCACCATAAAAATGCCCACCATGTAATACACGTAGATTCACAGGGTCAATCAACGGATTGTCATTACTTGAATTCAATTCATTCTCAATGAATTGACGCAGCCATGTTTTAGAATCTTCAAATACCCCAACAATATGAGGAGCACAACGTAAAGAATAACGATCTTGTAAACGCGGACTTTGGTGTGCAGTTTGAACTTCACTATTCAACCATTCACGCAATTGCAGTGCAATTTGCTGTTGCCCTTGATGTGGTTTCTGAGCAAATAAAACTTCATCAAAATGACTCGGATTACCCTCTAATGCCAACACATTTAAAGCTGTCACCAAGGTACTGGTCAGTGCAATTTGTTCCGCTTTTTTATAGTTTAAACATGCAATAGCCGTCATGACTGCTGTGCCATTCATCAATGCCAAACCCTCTTTAGGGCGTAACGTGATTGGCTGTAATGCTTTTTCTGCATAAACCTGCGCAACCGGTACAATCTGCCCCTGAGCGTAGACATCACGCTCGCCAACCAATGCACCAGCAATATAGGATAGAGGGGTCAAATCACCACTTGCACCAACAGAACCCTCAGATGGAATCACAGGAATGATATTTTCATTCAGCATCCAGACCAAACGTTCTAACAATGTCAATGAAACACCAGAGTAACCACGCGCCAACGAACACAATCGTGTTACTACAACCGCACGAGCAGTAATCAAGTCAAGGTTCTCACCCAAACCACAGCCGTGGAAACGCGATAAATGTAATGGTAGCTCATTGACTTGATGCATTGGGATTTCTACCAGACAGGAATCTCCATAGCCCGTGGTCACACCATAAATCACACCTTCATCTAGTAACAACTGATCTAGGAAGTCCGCACCACGCTGAATCAAATCACGCCATGCTGTACTTTCAGGCAATACCACTTGATATTCTTGTCGAGCCACAGCAACAACATCTTCAATACTCAGTGCCTGTTCACCGACAACGAGCGTCGGTTTGACCATTGCTTCAATTTGACTTGCATTCACGTTATTTTGTCCAAAACTGATAAAAATTAAACCATTGATACGGCGCACGTAGGCAATGTTGCTCTAAACAGGCAATATATAGTTGTGTTACTTGCTGCATACCACTCAAACGATTTTTTCTTGGTAAATCAACCTGATCAGAAATATGATGAATATGCACTTGGAAATTTTGCTGCACACGATAGCAAAATACAGCCAAGACTGGCACTTTTAATAGATTGGCCAAGATCCATGCCCCTTGTGGCAAAGTCGCTGTCTCACCCAAGAATTCAACGTTCTGTACACGATCTGACTGTACAGGAACTCGATCTGCCGCCACGATCACCCATTCGCCCTGCTGCATTTTTTCTTGTAATAGAATCGCTGTTTCGATCCCTAACTCATCCACAGAGATTAAATTTACATCCGCTTTATCATTAATTTTTTTAAAAACTGATTAAATTGCGAAGCATGTTTTTGATAAACCAAAACATTAATCTTCTGCGGATGCTCGGACTTCACAGCACGTAACAACTCAATATTACCAAAGTGTGAAACAATAATAATCGTCCCTTTTTGATAGTGCTGTTGAAAATGTTCATGACCAAACAATTGTAATCTTTGTTCAGGAATATGCCCTAGCCAGCCCTCAATTTTATCGAGAATACACTCGCCAAATTGCATGAAATGCGTATAACTATTAGTCCATGTAGGCCGTGTCTGAAATGGAGACTGAGTGCCTGCAAAGCGATGTAAACGCTGTAAATATTGTAATGATGCCTGACGAGCAGTTACAGTGAATAACCAATACCACATGATAATAAAGTACAGCACAATCCGACATAACCAGCGCCCACCACAACGATAAAACCCTAGCATTAACATCAGTGGCAACAGTCCACCACGTTCTTTGATGTCGTGCCAAGTGTCACTAGCGCTTTGCGGAGAATCCGTCATTGGTCAGCCTTAACTTTTTGCCAAATGAGTTTAGGAAATCGAATGAGCATCCCAGCAAAGAGCGTCGCATGTGCTTTACTTAACCCAATATTATCGCGCCATACATCAAAATGTGAGACGCCATGTTCTGGATAAATCACAGGTGTAGGAACATTAATGAACGGTGTGTTATCCCATTTTAAACGCACTAGAATCTCACTATCAAAGCCCATTCTCGGTTGGAATCTTGCTTTATCCAAAATCGGAATAGTTTTGTTTAGCGGATAAATTCTAAAACCACACATGCTGTCTTTAATTTCAAAAGATAGACTATTTAGCCAGACCCAAATATGAGTTGCATATCGTCCGTATAAGCGTTTTTTAGGAACAGAAGCATCGAAAATCGGCTGACCAATGACCATTGCTTGAGGCTGTTGTTGCGATATTTGGAAAAACTTCGCCACATCATCCCAATGATGTTGTCCATCTGCATCAAGTTGTAAAGCATGTGTCATTCCAATCTGGGCAGCATAACGTAGACCCGTGATCACCGCTTGACCTTTGCCCTGATTCACCTCATGTTCAACTAAGTAAACCAACTCATTTTGTTGTTCTAATTGACGTAAAATCAACGTACATTCAGCATTACTACCATCATTTACAAGAATAATCGGATACTGAAACTGTTCGAGATGATGCACCAAATCAGCTAAATAATACGGATGATTATATACTGGAATAACAATACTATATTTCAACATGCCTGAAATCCTATAACCCATCAACAGCAAACAGCAGACGTCCAGATGCAAGTGTCGCTTGTTCTGTTGTCATCTCAAAACTTACTTTATGCTCTTTGCGGCTTAATTTGAGCTTTACGACCGTATAGGGTCGAATCAAATTCTGAAACTTTAATTGCTCAAAACCCTGACACCAAATTAAGTCTGGCCAAATATCTTTTGCAAACTTTTGAATAAAACTGATTTGCCCTACCCCAGGGTAAATGGGTTGATGTGGGAAGTGCCCTTTAAAGCATTCAAGCTCGGGAGGAAACTCTAGACTCAAATATTCACTGTCTAGTTCTTGCCACTGAGACAAAATAACGGGTTCTAACATCACTGAGAACAATGCCTTCAGATAATTTTTATTAATTTTCGATTGAGCGTTTTGTGGAATCTGACTTAAAAAACGCCACTGTCGAGGAATTGCAATTGATTCAAGTTGAAACTGAAGTTGTTGTTTGAGCTGTTTTATAAAAGCAGCTTTACCCATATCGCGCAACTGTTGTTGTGCTTCTACGCTCAAAACCACAATACAACCTAGCATCTGACGATTATGATGATCGAGTAATAACGTATGATTTTGCTCAACCTCACTCAACAGATTAATACTTTGTTCAATCGCGTCCAAACTCAAACGTTTTTCTTCAAGCTTTATAATGCGATCCAAACGCCCTAATAAATTAAACTGCTTCTGAGACACGTCACTCCATTCAGCAGCATCCCCTGTAACAATCCATCCTTGTTCACCCGCATGATTACTCATCACCATTAATTGGCTTTGTGCTGAGATCTGAATCTCGACATTATTAAAAGCAGTCCAAGCAGCATGATCTTCGCAACGATGAGCGATTCCGCCTGTCTCAGAACTCCCTAAAACTTCAATAATTGATACATTGAGATGATTTCGGACACCTACATCAAGCTTTCCACCAGAACTAAAGATCACTTCAGATTGTTTTAATAGCAGATCTTTGGTCCAACGTTTGAGCAAAGCTGGGCTAGAAATTACATAATTCGCCAACGCTCGCTGAGCCAAACAATCTTGGGCGTGAATCACATCTTCAGGGAAAGCCAATTGTGGATTGAAGAAACAACGCTGTGTCGCCAATGGCAGTAATAATTTAAACAGTAACCCATAAATATGTTGATGACTCACGGTCGCAATCGCCACGCATTGTTCATCAAGCTCAAAACTTTCAGCTAAGCCCCTAACTTCATTTAACAGCTGTATTAAAGTTCGTTCGATCTTTTTCGGCTCGCCAGTAGAACCTGACGTGTAAAAAATCATTTTTGTGCGACTTAAAAATGCTTCATTACATAGCTCAAGTAAGCTTGAATGATCTATCAAATGTTCAGATGTGGATAAAGTTTGTCTTGATAAAAAATAAATATTGTCTTGCTCAAACTTTTGTTCCAAATCTCTCACACGATTTGGAGGTAAGAGTATTGTTTTATTTGCGAGTAAGCCCGCAAATAAAAGCACAATAAACTCGTAACTATCTTGTTCCCATAGTGCCCACGTCTGTTGATCTAAACGTTTAATTTCGGTTGATTGCTTAACAACATCTTGCCAAAAAAATGCATAGGAAATATCTTGCAACTCAGAAGTAATACAAAAAATTTTAGCTAAATTAAAATCATTATAAAAATAAATAGGTGCAATCATTACCCAGAACCATTTAAGAATTTGTCTGATTTAAACGTTGATGGCGTTTCCGTAAAATGAACTCACCGAGAAACAAAAGTCCCATCAAAACATAAGAAACAAAACCATTATAAATGACCCAAAATTTTGTTGGGCCAAATACCGTCGCCAAAGCAATTGAAGCATTAAAAATAAAAAAGATGCACCAAACGATTGTCACTTTACGCGTCCACTCTACCCCTGATGCGGGTAAATCTGGCTCAACTAACCGCGCAAAGCGTTCAATCATCGAAGGTGGCTTGTATAATGTTATAGCAAAGATAAGTAGTGCACCTAAACTCATCCCAACAGGATAAAGCTTTAACCAAGCATGATTTTGTAAAATTAGACTTAGCCCACCACAGATAATCGCTAAGCCTGTGAGCGGTAACATTAAATCTTTTTTTGAACTAATAAGTCGGACAATACCTAAAATGACCAATAACCCACTCACCCAAACAAATTGTCCGTGAGATAGGCTCCAACCAACAATAAAGGGATACAGCACAAAAAAAGTGATCAGTATCCCTCTAAAAAAATGTTTCATTCAGCAGTCATATTCTGGATAACAACGACAACATCTTGTACTGTTCTAACCGCTTTAAAGTCTTCTGGTTTAACTTGTTTGCCAGTCAACTCTTTAATTTTTACCACTAAATCAACTGCGTCAATACTATCAACATCCAAATCTTCATATAAATTTGAATCAAGCTGAATGTCATCAGGTTCAATTTCAAATAGATCCTGCATCCATTCTCTTAATTTAGCCAGCACATGTTCTTGGGTTAACATTGATCTACTCCTTAAACTGCTTGCTGTGCTTCAACCAAAGCAACCAAGCTTTGAATTGATTTAAAATGTTGTTTAGTTTCGTCTGATTCTGCATTCAAATGAATGTTATAACGCTTTTTCAATGCAAGACCTAACTCCAAGGCATCAATAGAGTCTAAACCTAAGCCTTCTCCGAAAAGTGGTGCATCGGTTTCAATATCACTGATGCTGATATCCTCAAGTACGAGAACATCAATAATCATTTGTTTTAATTCATCAGCAAGATTGCTCATTTTTCGACAACTCATCTTTAAAAATTTGGTAAAAACTCTGATTCAACTGGCGCACCTGCTTAGGTGAAATTTCTGAATCAACTAAAATATCTTTAACTTCAATTGCATCCAGCACCTTAATTTCAATATGAAAAGGCTGTGACGGCACATGATACCATTTTTCATTTTTAGTTAAGGTAGATGGAGTACAACTTATCAAAACAGGGCGAATCGGCACATTGGCTCGAATTGCAATATTTGCTGCGCCGCGTTGAAACTCATTCAAACACTCACCTTTTTCAGTCCTAGTTCCTTCAGGAAAGATCAATAATGACGCTGCATTTTCTTCTTTTAAACGCTCGACACAATCTTCAATGAACTGCTGTGACCCCGCATTTAGAATGTAACCAGCACTACGTACAGCACCTCGAGTAAACGGATTAGACCATAAAGACTGTTTAACAACACAATTGGCCTGCTGCATCAATCCGATCATTACAACCACATCAATTAATGTCGGATGATTTGCAATAACTAATTCTTGACGACTATTTTCTAGCTTTTCTAAGCCCTCAATTGAATAGGTCATAATTCCTAATTTGACCATCATTTCAGTGAAGCCTTTAAAACTATATCGAATCACCTGCTGAGCGCGCTGTTGACGAGTCTCTGAATTACGACTTGTTAAATTTACAAGGGGAGCAACGACTGTTGCGATCCCTAGTCCGCCTGCACCAAAACTTGCAAAACTGAAACCTGTTGCAGCAACACGCCACGCATAATTAGCTTTTTTATTGATTTTATTGGCTTTTAGCATTTTTTCCATCTCACTGTAGACTGTGGAATATTTTCAGATTGCCAAAATTTGTAAAACGCTAAACTCTCTATTAAATCAGGATTAGATAAGTCAATGATTTCTAAATTGGGAGTTTCAAGGCTGACTACGCATGCTAAAGCATATGCAGGAAAATCATAGGCATCACGGTAAACATCGGGTAAAGCTTGATCATAGGACACGACTAAAACACGCTGTATTTCAGGTGATGATTTCAACACGGCATAGGCTTCTATTAAGGCTTCTGTCCATTCACAACTCAAACTTGTTGAAGGTGTATCATCTTGACATAAAATAGAATATAAGCCTGCAATAGCATTATGGACAGAAGTTGAAAATTGTGTTGGTGATGGCGTTTGACCTTGTAATACATCTTGTAGAATATCCAATGTTTTTTGTTCATCACCATATTTTGAAGCCCAAACAATATAGTCTACCCAACAGCCATCTAAAGCATTCAAAGCACTATTTAAAGCTATTTTCGCCAATGGAGATAAACGTCGACGTTGCATTGCAGGAACAGCACTAAGCGCAGCATAATCTTGCTGTGCATAAGTCAATGTCGGTTCCGTTAGATGTAACTTAAACATTCAATTTTGAATCCAAATATATTAAAAAACATTAAAACAAGGATTTTGAGCGGTGGCATTATAGCATTAGTACGAAATTTAACAAAAAATTATTTTACATACATATCAAACACTTAAATAAACAATATATTAGAAAAGCACAATGCTGACATAAATTATAAAGTTTAACTTAACAAATAAATGCATTATTAATTAATACTATTCATCTAAAAATACGCAATTAAAAAGCCCAAAGCAGAGTTTGGGCTTTTTGCTTCAAGATTAGCTTAACGCTTGTATTTCTTTTCTGCTTTTTTAAATTTCTGAACATAACGACGTTTACGTGCAGCAACGCGTTCATCCACTTGTGACTTACGTCCTTCAAATGGGTTTTCTGACGTTTTAAAGTCAATACGGACTGGTGTGCCCTCAAGCTTGTACACTTTGCGGAATACATTTTCTAAATAACGACGATAATCCGCTGGAGTCTTATCGACCTTGTTACCATGAATCACGATGGTTGGTGGATTTTGTCCGCCCATATGCGCATAACGCATTTTAATACGACGGCCACTGATCATTGGTGGCTGGTGAGCCTCTGTCGCATCACTTAAAATCTGAGTCAGTTTCGCAGGAGAAACTTTTAGATTTGCAGATTCATAAGCACGGTGAATCGATGGATAAAGCTCGCCCACACCCGTACCATGTAATGCCGAAATCAAATGGATTTTCGCCCATGGAATAAAGTCAAAACGACGTTCCACATCGAGTTTACATTGTTTACGATCATACTCGGTCATGTTGTCCCATTTGTTGATCGCAATCACCATGGCACGCCCTGCTTCAAGCGCGTAGCCAATCAAATGTAAATCTTGTTCAACAATACCTTCACGAGCGTCAACTACCACTACAACGACATGCGCATCTTTCATAGCTTGTAGTGTTTTAACGATCGAGAATTTCTCGATCATTTCATCAACTTTACCTTTACGACGAACACCCGCAGTATCAATCAAGGTATATTGACGACCATCACGCTCATAAGGAATATAAATTGAGTCACGAGTTGTACCAGGTTGATCAAATGCAACCACACGTTCTTCACCGAGTAAACGGTTGACTAAGGTTGATTTACCTACGTTAGGACGACCAATAATCGCTAAGCGTAAACCTGTATTTTTATTATGTTCATCTGGATTTTCATCTTCTGGAACCTCAGCCAATACTTCCTCAAGCATTTGCTGTACACCACGACCGTGGCTCGCAGCAACCTGCATTGGCTCACCCATACCGAGCTTATAAAACTCAACTAAGGCCGCTTCAGCGTGAACACCATCTACCTTGTTTGCAACTAAATGTACTTTCTTGCCTAAGGTACGAAGTTCACGTGCAATTTGCTCATCTGAAGCCAATAAACCTGCGCGTGCATCGACAACAAAAACGATAATATCTGCTTCATGAATCGCTGTTTTTGACTGCTCAGCCATGTACGAATCAATACCGCCTTCGCTCTCACCGATACCACCAGTGTCAACAACGATAAAAGATTTATTTTGATAAACCGCGTCACCATATTTGCGGTCACGAGTTAAACCAGCGAAGTCAGCAACCAAAGCATCACGACTTTTTGTGATTTGGTTAAATAGCGTTGATTTTCCGACGTTTGGACGACCAATGAGCGCAATAACGGGTTTCATAAATTAACCTTAATTCAGACGAGCCACGCTAGATGACATCGTATCAGAAATAGTATGGAAGATTTTGGTGATCACAGATCACAATAAAAATTCGGGGTTTTGTCTAAACAAATACCCCGATCATTCTTTTGTTAGCCATAGCTAATCGAATATTTTACCACAACAGAAGGTAAAATTAACGATTCTGCCAAATGCTTAATGCACCTTTTCGAGTCGACACATAAAGTTGATTGTCAATCACACGCAAGGTTTGCACTTCACCGCTAGTTTTTGCACGCCCCACTAACTTACCTGTTGTCGGATCAATAAGGTGAATCACTCCATCCAAATCGCCTACTACAAGGTTTTGACCAAGCATAACTGGATTGCTTAACTTACGGTTTAATAACTCTTCATTTTGCCAAACCAGTTCACCCGTAGTGAGGTTATAAGCATTCAACTTACCATCAACTGTTGATACAAATACTTTGTCATCAGCAACTTCAGGACGATTTGTACTGCTTGCATCTTCACTCCACACCACACGTTGTGAAGCCAAATCGGTTACTGTTACTTGACCTTGGAAGCTTGTTGTCACCAAGAACTGACCAGCAACAACAGGATCACCCACGATATCAATCAATCGCTGAATATCAGAACGGCCATCACTAATTGCAACACGGCGTTGGAAGCGAGGTACACCACTGATGATATCTAAAGCATAGATATAAGCATTTGCAGATGCGACTAACACTGTACGTTCATCTAACGCAACGGGTGCTGGCTGTCCACGTAAGCTAAACTGAACATTTGGAAGCTTATATGCCCAAACTTGCTGTCCAGTGACCACGTCATGCGCAAATACAGTACCGTCATTAGCAAGTGTGATAACACGACCTGACTCAATCAATGAAGGTGATAAAATCGCACCTGATAGCTGTGTCGTCCACTTTTGTTCACCAGTGGCTTGATCTAAAGCAAAAAGCTGCCCTTTACGGTTACCGATAACAACAACACCTTCACCAGCTTCAACACCAGCCGTCAGTTCTTGTTTCGTGATTTTACTTTTCCAAAGACGCTGTTTACCCTGATACGCAGAAACCTGACCATCTGGATCAATAGCAAAAATCACACCGTTATCCGTATCTAGCTGTAAGCGTAAAGCTTCAGCAGCGTTCGTTGAGGAAACGCTTTGAGAAAATACGAGGTTTAAATTTTGTTGTTGCGTGATTTTTGGCAATGGATTTGGTTTTGCTTCTTTTACTTTATTGCTCGAACATCCAACCAATAAAGCTGAAGCAATTGCAATCGCCAAAGGTAGTTTTAGTTTATTCTGCATTAAGACTCATCCACTTTGGTATCTACAATTGGGCTATCGATTTCAGGATCATCTACTAAAACGCCGACACTTTCGAGTTTAATTTGTAAAAGCTGACGTTCCTGTTTACGTTTAACGAGATCATCCCATGCACTTTGATACGCTTTACGAGCAGATTCATTGTCTTTCTTAGCAACATAAATATCACCACGAAGTTCATCGGCTGTTGCTTTGAATGATGGCTCAGTCACCGCTGTCAAAGTTTTTAAAGCATCATCATATTTCTTTTGTGCTAACTGAGCATCAGCCAAACGAAGTTTGACAATCTGTAACAGACCAGCATCTTTAATTTTTGAGTTTTCAACTTTTTTTAATGCTTTCTCAGCAGCAGCATAATCTTGCTTATCATACGCAACTTTAGCCAAAATAAATTGTGTTTGGATCGCTTGAACTGAATCAGGATCTTCTTTCACAATTTTATCTGCGGCTTCAGATAATGTTGCAAAAGCGTTCGGCTGACTTGAGGCAGCTTTTGCTTCGTCCATTAACTTTTGCACTTTGGCCGTTTGACTTTGAGCTTCAGTAAGATTCTTCTTTTGCCAATATTCCCATCCGAAAAAGGCAATCAGGGCAATGAGAATTCCGCTAATAATTGCAGAACCATATTTTTTGGCAAACGACTTTAACTGGTCGAGTTGTTCTTCATCACTTAAACTCATGTGATTGTCCTTTTCCTAGATATTATGCAATTTATTGTTTAAATTTTTCGATAAAAAATGCTGTCAGCTCATTCAATGCCACTTGAGACTGTTCTGCTGTTGCAAGCTCTTTTACCAATAGCTGTTGAGATTCCCATTCACGCTCACCCAAGATCACAGCGAAAACCGCACCAGATTGATCAGCCTTTTTCATTTGGCTTTTCATGCTGCCCTGTGAACCCGTTTTGAATCGAATCGAACTATTCACTGCTTCAAGCTGATCACGAATTTGTTCAGCTAATACCAAAGCTTTTGATTGATAAGCCGGTTCAGCCACTAAGAAAACTTCACAATCACGAACAACTTTTGCCTGTTCAACTTGCTCAAGTAGAAGCAATAAACGCTCCATCCCCATCGCAAAACCTACCGCTGGAACTGATTGATCAGCTTTACCTTTAAGCTGACCAACTAAGCCATCATATCGACCGCCAGCACAAACAGTACCTTGAGAACCCAACATGGTTGTGGTCCATTCAAATACCGTTTTATTGTAATAATCAAGCCCGCGAACAAGTTTTTGATTAATCACGAACTCTACACCAGCATCGGTTAAATACTGCTGTAGTTGTTGGAAGTGGTTGAGAGAATTTTCTTTTAAGAAATCGTGCAATTTCGGCGCATTTTCCAAAATCTTTTGCGTAGACTCACTTTTAGAATCCAAAATACGCAAAGGATTGGTGGTTAAGCGGCGTTGAGAATCTTCATCTAATGCATCTTTGTGCTGATTTAAGAACTCGACTAATGCAGCACGATATTCTGCACGCTCATCCGTTTCACCCAGAGTATTCAGTTCAAGGCGAACATTTGCTGCAACCCCCATACGTTTCCACAAACGAGCGGTCATCAGAATGATTTCAGCATCAATATCAGGCGTTGCCACACCAAAGGTTTCCACACCAAACTGGTGGAATTGACGATAACGACCTTTTTGGGGCTTTTCGTAGCGGAACATTGGCCCAACATACCAAACACGCGGTGTTGCACCACGTAATAGGTTATGTTCCAACATCGCACGCACACAACCCGCAGTTCCTTCAGGACGCAAAGTCAGTGATTCAGGCGGTGTCCCTTTGTCAAAAAAGGTATACATTTCTTTTTCAACAATATCGGTTGCATCGCCAATAGCACGCTTGAATAATCCAGTTTGCTCAACAATTGGCAAACGGATTTGTTGATAACCATAAGCATCCATCAATGATGCAAGTTGTTGTTCCAGACTTCTCCAAGCCGCAGTTTGCGATGGAAGGATGTCATTAAAACCTTTGATAGCGACGATTGAACTCATGATGAACTACGAATAATTTCTTTAGATTTTGCTTCTTCAAGCTCTTGAACACGTTGACGAACCATTGTTTCAATTTCATCAACCAACTGATTTGTATCAATTAAATGACTTTTCTCGCCATTACGATACACAAGTGAACGTGGAGCAGCACCCACCACTCCAATATCCGCTTCTTTTGCTTCACCCGGGCCATTCACTTTACAACCAATGACAGACACATCCATTGGTGTACGCACATCTTCTAAACGCTCTTCTAAAGCCTGCATCACCTGAATTACATTGAATTCCTGGCGTGAGCAACTTGGACAAGCAATAAAGTTAATGCCATTTGAGCGCAAACCCAAAGATTTTAAAATATCGAAACCGATTTTAATTTCATCTTCAGGTTCAGCTGCAAGCGAAATACGCATGGTATCGCCAATACCTTCCATCAACAAACCACCCAAGGCGATTGCTGACTTCACTGTACCTGTACGATAAATCCCCGCCTCAGTCACACCCAAATGCAATGGATTGTCAATTTGCTGAGAAAGTAAACGATAAGCATCCATGGTCAAAAACACATTCGATGCTTTTACACTGACTTTAAACTCATGGAAATCTAAACGATCCAAAATATCAATATGGCGCATTGCAGATTCAAGCAAAGCTTGACCCGTTGGCTCACCGTATTTGACTTGCAAATCTTTTTCCAAAGAGCCCGCATTCACACCAATACGAATTGAAATACCATGGTGTTTAGCAGCAGCAACAACCTCTCGAACTTTTTGATCCGATCCAATATTACCTGGGTTAATCCGCAAACAATCTGCACCGTAATCAGCAACTGCCAATGCAATACGATGATCAAAGTGAATATCAGCAACTAAAGGCACAGAAACGCGTTTACGAATCGCACCAAATGCTTCAGCTGCTTCCATTGATGGAACTGAAACACGCATGATGTCTGCACCAGCATCTACGCAACGTTGGATTTGAGCAACAGTTGCATCAACATCACAAGTCTCAGTATTCGTCATACTTTGAACACTAATCGGCGCATCACCACCGACATACACAGAACCAACACGAATTTTACGTGTTGGACGGCGTTTAATGGGGTTCACAATCATCGTATAGCTCTACTCTTTGGCATTAACGAGACAAACGGAATTCTGCTTTTCCATTGACAGTATAAGGAGACAATGAAATTTGTTCCTGATTTAAAGTCAATGCTACAGCTGTTGCATCATCTAAGCGAATTTGGAACGGTGACTCACCACTCAAATTCAAAGTTGATGCTTGACGACCTGTTGCCAGTACTTTACCTGTGGCATCAACAATATGCACAGATGTTGGTCGGCTAAAATTCAAGACAAGCTGATCTCCAGAAGTAGCGACTGCATTCCCCATTGGAAGAATCTCAACTTCAGAGTTCTTAATCTTTGGTACATCTGCATCATCTTTGTGACTTGAAGTCCAGTTTTGCACGGCCATCACAGCCAACCATGCCAACAATAGCACGACAGCCAAAATCACAATACGCTTTAACCACTGACGATTACGTACACTCTTTGAACCAGTTAACTTACCCATGGTTTTAATCGGTGAGTTACTCAAAGCATGACTTGCTTTAAGGCCCGTATCATTCGCATAAATTTCATCGAAACGTTGAATGATCGCGCTCGCATCAGCATTTAAACATTTTGCGTATGCACGATAATATCCTTTGATAAAGGTTGCTTCTGGCAAAGATTTATAATCATCTTGCTCTAATGCCGTCAAAGTTTTGACTGGCATATTCAATACGTTTGCAATCTCTTCAAGTTCTTTCTTTTGTGCAATACGAATTTGACGCAAATACTCACCAGGTCGTTGAATATTTCCTAACGTAGGCGACGGTGAGTTTGAGCCAGTTGGCTGATGTGAATTTGGATTTATTTCCATACGGCCTCAGTACTGTACTGTAATTGCAAATAACGTTGATATTCTGGACTATCAGGAAATAAAGCACGCAACTGATTGACTAACACTTGCATTCCTAACTGATCCGCATTCGCTCGAGCAATGCGTAAACCTATCCAAAGCGCACGAGCACCTTGGTTTTTCTGCCCCACATTACGAACATATTGTTCGTAGAGTTGCGATGCATCTCTATTGTTTTGTTGCAAATAGAAAATTTCCGACAACTCTAACATTGATATTGTCGCATTTCGATTTGCTTGTAGCGCTTGTTTGAATGCTTTTTCAGCATTCGCAACATCGCCCAGTTTTAAATAGATTCTCCCAAGATTTTCCAACGATTGAAAACGTTGATCATAACCTAAGGTTGCACCTGCAATCGTAAACTGCTCAATCGCCTCATTATAACGCTCCATTTGATACAAATATGTACCGTAATTATTACGAGCTTGGGCATTATCAGGTTCAGAAGATATTGCGCGCTTAAAATAAGACTCTGCTTTTTCCATATTGGTTTTGCTACCTTCTTGTTGTAGCAAAATTCCCATCATCATATTGGCATTTGCATCTCGCGAATCTATTTTCAGGGCTTGATCTAATGATCGCTTAGCCGAGTCTAAGTCACGCGTACGAATATATTCTGCTGCAAGCTGTGTTCGGACTTGCACAGCTTTTTCAGGATCTTTTGTTGTCTTTGTCGATTGGCAGGCGGTTAGACCCAATACAGTGAACAAAATAGTAGTTGCTATAATCGTTTTTGATCGAGTTGTATTCAACGCTTTTCCCCAAGTTTTATCCTTGTGTGCGCAAAATTTCTTGCCGTTGCGCCACTTTCTTTTTCCACTGTTCAGCACGACGCGTGCGATCAGCTACCTGTCCCACTAATTGACCACACGCAGCATCAATATCATCACCACGTGTCTGACGAATCGTACACACAAATCCTGCATCAGACAAAGTTTTTTGAAATGCGATAATACGATTACGGCTTGAGCGACCATAAGGTGCATGTGGAAACGGGTTAAATGGAATTAAGTTGATCTTACTCGGTAAGTTTTTCAATAATTTTAATAATTGTTGTGCGTGCTCTGGCTGATCATTTACGCCATCTAACATTATATATTCAATCGTTACGTGACGGCGAGCACTTTCATTACCATCTTTCGCTAAATAACGCTGACATGCAGCAATCAATTGTTCTAATGGATACTTTTTATTAATTGGAACAAGTTCATTACGTAACTCATCATTTGGTGCATGTAAAGAAATCGCTAAAGCGACATCAATATCTTGCGCCAATTGATCAATTTTAGGTACAACGCCTGATGTCGATATAGTCACACGACGCTTTGACATTCCGTACGCAAAATCATCTAACATCAATTGCATTGAGCTGAGTACAGCATCATAGTTGAGTAATGGCTCACCCATACCCATCATCACCACATTGGTCACAGTACGTTCACGCTCTGCAACAGGCACGTCTTCCATATAGGAATAGTTCGCCATCCATAACTGACCAATAATTTCAGCTGGTGTTAAATCACGTTGGAAACCTTGTTTTCCTGTCGAACAAAATGAACAGTCAAGTGCGCAGCCCACTTGTGAAGAAATACAAAGTGTCTTTCTTGCACCCGTTTTATCTTCAGCAGGAATCAAAACAGTTTCAACTAAAGAGCCTTCACCATCACCTACACGAAACACCCATTTACGTGTTCCATCTTTAGAATAATTACGATGCACCACTTCAGGGGCTTTGATTTCGCAAATCTTTTCTAGTTTTTCTCTTAACTTACCTGAGATATTGGTCATCTCAGCAAAATCAGTCACAAAAAATTGATGAATCCATTTCATAACTTGACCAGCACGAAACTTCTTCTCACCCAAATCTTCAAAAAACTTTTCTAACTCCGCACGTGACATGCCTAGTAGATTCACTTTTTTGTCGGCAGCATGAACGACAGGCGTAGAAACAGACTGTTGTTTTTCATCTAAATTTTCTGATGAAACGACCACTGCAGAACTCATGAATATTTACCTAAACCATATCAACGCTAGAAATGCTGTGCATTACTTACACAACTCAATCTATAGAAAACAAAAAACCAGATAAGCAGTATACCACTTATCTGGTTCGAATGCTTTGGATTAACGAGTGCGTGGGCAGATCTCGTTATCAGCAAAGAAGTAAGCGATTTCACGCTCAGCTGAAGCAACTGAGTCAGAACCGTGAGCAGCATTTTCGTCGATGCTTACAGCGAAGTCAGCGCGGATTGTACCTGGAGCAGCTTCTTTAGGGTTAGTAGCACCTAAGATTTCGCGGTGAGCAAGAACTGCATTTTCACCTTCAAGAACAGATACAACAACTGGACCTGAAGTCATGAAAGCAACTAAATCACCAAAGAAACCACGTTCTTTGTGCTCTGCATAGAAACCTTCAGCATCAGCTTGAGAAAGGTGTTTCATTTTAGTTGCAACGATTTTTAAGCCAGCTTTTTCAAAACGAGCAAAAATATCACCGATGTGGTTTTTAGAAACTGCATCAGGTTTAACGATAGATAAAGTACGTTCAATCGCCATGATTGACTCCTATTATGGTGTAAACTAAAAAAATTTGCCGCATTATACCGATGTCATCGCCAATAATCAGCTTGAATCTGTAAAAGTTCAGCGATTTCTGATGAATTTTTATCGAACTTCATCCAGCCATGCCATTTGGATTGCTTCTAGCAAACCTTCAGTTGACTTATTAGGATCATCATTAAATTCAGGTAAAGCACAAACCCATGCGTGTAAATCTGTGAAACGAATCCACTGTGGATCAACATCTGGATGTGCTTCTACGAGTTCAATTGCAATATCAATCGTATCAGTCCAACGTAAGCCCATATGACAACCTGAATAAATATTTGAGATTGGAGCTACTTTAACAAAACATACGCTTGAAAAAATAGTTTTCTGTTGAGAAATTCACAACCCGATTACTCACAAAACAATGTTAAAGCTTGGTGCTAAGAGAATAATACTACTTGCAACTGTCGCACCGATTGTCGCACCGACGATCACATCACTTGGGTAGTGAAGTCCTAATACCATTCTTGATAATGCAACCAACACTGTAAATGGCAACATCAATATCAGCAAAATTGGCTGTATATAACCTAAAGTAATTGTCACCATCACTGCGTGCAAAGTGTGACCTGAAGGAAAGCTAAAATGATCCAAAGGTCGCTCACCGAGGACTATCACTTGATGAACTTGATAAGGTCTTGGTCGTGTTGTTTTGTGTTTTAGATATTTGTATATCAGCGTACCAACCGACCCTGCCGCAATTAGATATAAGATTTGAAGACCATATGCCAAGCCTTGTAAAGCCCAAACGGACAACAACATGACATACCAAAATGGCCCATCGCCCAAACGACTAATCGTTTTAAAGAATAAGGCGATACGTTGAGAATGTGAGAGATGGTTAAGGTATACACACCCTTTTAAATCTAAATCTAGTATTTTTATTTTTGCATTTTGAAGATTCATATTTTTTCTCCTTTCTGAGGATACTTTAGGTAGAGGTCATGGGAGACTCCTTTGCTACCTGATAAAGTGCTTGTTCTAATTGTTGTACCGGAAACTGCCAGCTACTTTCTTGTACGCTTTCGCTCGCCAGCAATCCCATTTGTCTTAGTTTTGGAAGTGCTGGTAAATGACAAATGGATTGGATTAAATCGGATGTATGTCCAAGCGGACTCAACCATCCTGTGACTTCTTGTTTTACATATTGATGCGCACAAACATAATCATATGCCACGACAGGCAGACCACTCGCTATTGCTTCTAAAACGACATTTCCAAAAGTGTCAGCCTGACTTGCAAAGGTAAATACATCTGCACTCGCATATGCTTCAGAAAGAGCTTGCCCACTCAAACTACCAGTGAAAATAACGTCTTTCGAGCTTGTTAATTTTCCTAAACGAACTCGATCTGGTCCTTCACCGACAATCACAAATTTAACATTTTCACCCTGTTGTGCTTGCAGCGCATGAAAACTCTTAATCAATACATCCACTTCTTTTTCAGGAGATAATCGCCCCACATATAGCATGACACGGGTATCAGCGTCGGCACCCCACTGCTGTCTCAGCTTTTGCGAGCGATGTTGCGGAGAAAACTTATTGGTATCTACCCCACGCCCAACAATGACTAAAGGACAAGTCACACCAAAACCACGTAAGGCTTGTTCCGTATATTGACTTGGAACACAAGTTACATCCGTACTGTTATGAAACCATGTTAAATAGCGCTGGATCGGTTTTACCAAGAAGGCTAAATCAAAGAAGCGACTAAAATCATGGAATGCCGAATGGAATCCGCTTGAGACTGCAATTTTCTTTGACTTCGCCGCTTGGAGTGCCGTCAGACCCAATGGCCCTTCTGTCACAATATGCACAACATCCGGTGAAAAGCGTTCAAAAGCTTTAGATACTTTAATGTACTGCGGCCAGCCAAACTGCACACTTGGATACTTAGGGATTGGCTGTGACATGACCAAACATTCCTGATCAGGATGAAATTCAGTACATGCTGCTTTTTGAATTGGTCGAACTAATAAGATTTTATGTCCAAGGCGTTGTAACCCTTGGCAAAGTTGCATCATTGATAAAGCAACACCATTTATTTCAGGCGGCCATGTTTCAGTCACAATTGCAATTTTTAAACGGGGACGTACGAGTTCTTCAAGCTCAGAAAACTCATTTTGCTTATTTTTAAGCTGTTTCCTTTTGAAGTAGAATTTAAAACTATCTGGAAACTGATCTTGCTTTAATAAAGATGTCGCGTATGTACTTTGCATATCGCCATCCATTTGTGTCGTTATTTTCATGCTTTACAGCTTATAAATAATTTTTGACACTTTAATGATCAGTGTATGACAGTTTTTTGACAGTCTTAAAATAAAAAATGCCCAACCTCACCATGAAATTAGACATTCAAACCATATCGTCAGATAATCAACTCAAAGGATTATCCACCGCAAACATGTGTTGATCTTCCAAACGGAACGCCATCAATTGCTGCCCCCAAACACAGCCACCATCAACATTTTGAATTTGAGAATTAATAGTCTTGCCCTGTAAAGCAGCCCAATGCCCAAAAATTAATTGATGGGTATGTGCTGCCAGACTTTCAAACTCAAACCAAGGCTGGAAACCTACTGGCATCGGTGCATCAAGCGCATCTTTAAAACCAAACTCCAAACGCCCTTTAGCATCAGTTAAACGCATACGGGTTAAATAGTTGGTAATACAACGCAATCGTGCCATTCCTGTCAGTTGATCTGACCAAAGATCAGGTTGTTCACCGTACATTTCAGCAAGAAAAGTATCCAAAACAGTTAGATCGTCATGCCCAACAATCTGCTGTACTTCGCTTGCCAACTGAATTGTTTGCTCAGCATCCCAAATACATGGAACACCCGCGTGTGTAATTAGCATTTTAGCATTTGGACTTAAACTTAAAGGTTGTTTACGCAACCAATCAATCAGTTCATCACCATCTATAGCATCAATAATATCTTGCGTACCATCTTTCTCTTTTGCTTTTTTAAAACCACGCGCACATGCAATCAAGGTTAGGTCATGATTACCCAATACGGTTGAGGCAGCACCACGATCAGCTAACTTTTTTACAAAGCGTAAAGCACCTACAGAATTCTCTCCACGCGCAACCAAATCACCAGCGAACCACAAAAAATCTTGATCAGGATCAAAACGGATTTCTTTTAGCAATGCTTTCAGTGCTTCAAAACAACCTTGCACATCACCAATGACATAATTATAGCGTTTAGACATTAAGCCACCACCTGATCCGACAATGCGACAAAATCGGCTAAACTCAAAGTTTCAGGGCGAGCCATTGGATCGACACCAGCTTTTTCAAAACCATCTTCCGCCAGCATTCCCTTTAAACTATTACGTAAGGTTTTACGACGTTGGGTAAATACATGACCCACTAGCCGTGCCAATGCTTTTTCATCTTTCGCAACGATTGGTTTAATTTCATAAGGTTCTAAACGGAACACAGCAGATGTTACTTTCGGTGGAGGGTTAAATGAACCGGGCGGCACTTCAAATAAGAACGTTGGCTTACAATAATACTGAATCATCACTGATAAGCGACCATATTCTTTAGTGTTTGGCGTTGCAGTAATACGATCAACCACTTCTTTTTGCAACATGAAGTGCATATCTTTCACTTTGTCGCCAAACTCCAAGAGGTGAAACAATAACGGAGTTGAAATGTTATATGGCAAATTCCCAACGACGCGAAGCGGACGACCCTCTTGGAAAAGTTGAGTAAAGTCATATTTCAAAGCATCTGCTTCAATAATCGTCAAACGTTCAGGATGAGGTACACGCCCCGGTAAACCAGCTGCTAAATCGCGATCCAGCTCAACAACAGTCAATGCATCACACTCACCAATTAAAGGCGATGTTAACGCAGCCAAACCCGGACCAATTTCCACAATATTTTCGCCAGCACGGGGATTCACTGAACGTACAATTTTGGCAATCACACGTTGGTCATGTAAAAAGTTTTGACCAAAACGTTTTCTAGCCTGATGCCCTTCATCTTTAGGGTTTAGGGCATTAATTTGATACATATATTTATACTCAAAATTTCAGATTTAACTCTCCCCTCTTTTACGCAGAGGGATTTGGGGAGATTCGAGCTAAATCAAGTGCTAAATCTACTGCCACATGCAAACTCGATGCTTTTGCTTGTCCAGTGCCTGCAAGAGAAAGTGCTGTACCGTGATCGACAGATGTACGAATAAATGGTAAGCCTAAGGTAATGTTGACTGCTTCACCAAAGCCTTGTGATTTTAACACAGGTAAACCTTGATCGTGATACATCGCTAAAACAGCGTCCGCATCTTTCAGATTTTCTGGCGTAAATAGAGTATCTGCTGGTAAGCTCAGACTCATTTCAATACCTTGATCGCGATAAGTTTCCAAAGCTGGATTGATCACATCAATTTCTTCACGCCCTAAATAGCCATCTTCACCCGCATGTGGATTCAAACCACAGACTAAAATACGAGGTGCAGCTATTTTAAATTTTGTCTTTAGATCATGAATTAAAATATCAATCACTTGCTTTAAGCGCTCTTTGGTAATCGCATCTGGTACATCGCGTAAAGGCAAATGAGTCGTCACTAATGCAACACGTAAAGTTTTAGTTGCCAACATCATCACCACACGATCAACACCCGCAAACTCTTGGTAATATTCAGTATGACCACTAAAGCGAATACCAGCATCATTGATAATTGACTTTTGCACAGGTGCTGTCGCAACCCCAACACTCTTTCCAGTCATCGCATAATCAGCAGAACGTCGTAATTGTTCTAATACATAGGCCGAATTAGCCGAATCCAATTGACCTAGAACAACTGAGTTTTTCAAAGGTACATGTTCTACAAAAAGTTGCCCCTTTAAACTCGATTGCACTTGGCCATTATATGGAACAATCTCAACATTTAAATTCAACTGATTAGCACGCTGCTCTAGCATTTTTATATCAGCTAGAATAACTACGGGGCGTTCATCTACACGATCCGCCAAACTCAGACAAATATCTGGACCAATTCCCGCAGGTTCACCTGAAGTCACATATAAAGGAAGCATAGAAACAGCCAATCATCTAGATTTCAATATAGTGTAGCGAAAATCTAAATGCAGCTATAGTATTTCATTTGAAAAACATCTTAGCTATGGCGTTGTAGACTTCGGTAAATTTTCAGGCACTAAGTTGGAAGGTACAAAATTTGGTGATCTGGACCAAGGATTAATCTTTTGCTGTGTCTTTTTATGATCTGGACGAGCAACAGTTGCAGACTCATCTTTTTTCTCTACGACAACACTACTACTAGGCTTATCGATAACCGCAACGCTACTACTCGCTTTTTCAGCGATTGGATTTACGACTGTTTCCTTTTTCTCAACAACAGCAATTGGTTGCTCTTTCTTTTCAACTGGCGATGAAGCAACCACACCACTTGCAGGACTCACATAAGGTTGAGCAGCAAGGACACCTTGCTTAACAATTGTTTGCGTCGTTGGTTTCGGTGCTTGAGATGCTGTGCCACTTGATGTGTCTTGAAGATTCATCGGATCCACAGGGATTTCAATCGCTTTCATTTCATTCGTAACAGCCATCATCGGGTCGATATGTTCATCCCCACGACTTTCGATAACTTCAAGCTTTCGGCTAGTACCTTCTTTTGGCTGGAATTCAGAGTAGTTCGTAACACTGGTTTGATCTACCCATTTATAAAGTCGTCGAGCATTTGTCTGTGCTGAACAAACACCGACTAATAGTGCAACTACAACAATTTTTGTAGAAAACGACAACTCCATCAAATTCCCCATAAAAACAAATAAATAATTCTATTTTTTAATTACTTGGTATAAAAATAATAGGGTAAATCCTATACACTCACAAGATAAATAATCATGATTTCCATCCACGCTTGTTGTTTACAAAATCAGTCACATTGCAGCAAAATATGACATCTTGATGGAATTGTTCTTGTGCGCTTTTACAAATTCATATAGAATTCGGTCTCCTTTTGTTTGGGCGATTCCTTGCTCAAACCAACTATAATAGGTAGTGGTTAATGAAAACTCTCAGCGCTAAGCCTGCTGAAGTTCAACACGACTGGTACGTTGTTGATGCTTCAGGCAAAACTTTAGGTCGTCTTGCGACTGAAATCGCTCGTCGTTTACGCGGTAAGCACAAAACATCTTATACTCCTCACGTTGACACTGGTGACTACATCGTTGTGATCAATGCTGAACAAGTTCAAGTGACTGGTAACAAATCACTTGATAAAAAATACTATCGCCACACTGGTTTCCCTGGTGGTATTCGCGAAACTAATTTTGAAAAATTAGTTGAGCACAAACCAGAAGAAATCTTCCAACGTGCTGTAAAAGGTATGTTGCCAAAAGGTCCTCTTGGTTATGCGATGATCAAGAAGATGAAAGTGTACGCTGGTAGCGAGCATCCTCATACTGCTCAACAGCCACAAGTTTTGGACATCTAAGGGATACAGCACATGGCTACTAACTATGGTACAGGTCGCCGTAAGACCGCAACTGCACGTGTTTTCTTATCAGCTGGTACAGGCAAACTCGTAATTAACAATCGTACTTTAGAGCAATATTTCGGTCGTGAAACTGCTCGTATGGTTGTGCGTCAGCCTTTAGAGCTTTTAGAAGCAACTGAAAAATATGACCTTTACATCACTGTTAAAGGTGGTGGTATGGGTGGTCAAGCTGGCGCTATCCGTCACGGTATTACTCGTGCATTGATCGCTGCTGACGAAACTTTAAAACCTGCTCTTCGTCAAGCTGGTTTCGTTACTCGTGATGCTCGTGAAGTTGAACGTAAGAAACTTGGTTTACGTAAAGCTCGTAAACGTCCTCAATTCTCTAAACGTTAATCGTTTTACGAATTGGACAAAAAACCTCGGATATTTCCGAGGTTTTTTTATTTGCCGATTATTTCTTCTTAGAACAATCCATAACAGCATCACCTGTAGAATACTCTGTCACAAGACAACCATCTTGCATATAAGTCTTAGTTTCGCGTGTCGAAAACGGATGGTCTTCTGGGATTGGTGCATTACATGGCTGATCAGTCTTTTCATTTACCATTTTGATCGGCCCATCATTATAAATCGTCACTTTACATCCCCTGACCACGTACTCACTTTTGATACCACCGTAATCTTGCACCTCATTACAAGCATCAGCACTCTGATCATCACAAGAATCCGTCGCAATTGAGATTTGCACATCATTTTCAGATCGAACATCAACTGCTGATCCTTGATTAGACACACTTGCACAACTGCTCAGCAATAACATACTCGACAAGATCATCAAGCCATAATATTTCATTTAATTTTTCTCTCTTTGAATTTATTGAATATTAAATTTATTTTGAATCATCATATTCTTAAGCTTTAAGTGATTTCCAACGTTAATTTTAGTATTCTAAACAGTCAATCATAATTTTTCGGATTTATGTCTTTAGAAAATCCCCCAAGCCCTGTTCAAGGCATCACATTGTATAGTCATGCCGATGATTTCCGTTCGCACTGGATTCGTTTTTTGCTTGCTGAAAAACAAATCAAATACCATCTGATTCTCACAGACCATGAAGATGAGGATTTGGCTGATCTCAATCCATACAATCGGTTGCCAATGTTAATTGAGCAAAATCTAAAGCTATTTTCTCCAAATGTGATTGCAGAATACTTGGATGACCGCTATCGCCAGAATAAACTTTATGCCGATGCTCCTATGGCAAGAGCAGAACAAAGACAGTATATTTGGCGTTTTGAACAAGACTGGTTTAAGCTTGCAGACAGTATGCTTCGACATGCAGACACGTTAGATTTAATTCAAAAGCAAAAAGCGCAAAAAGAATTAAGAGATACGCTGATTTCATTGACTCCACTATTTCAACACTTTCCCTTTTTTATGTCTGAAACCTTTTCAATTTTGGACTGTATGTTAGCCCCGATCTTCTTACGCTTAAAAAGCATGGGAATCGAGTTACCACAACAACACTGTCGACCTATTTTCTTGTATTGTCATCGTATCTTTAGCCGACCTTCTTTCATTAAATCAATGACAGCTCAAGAAAAAAACAGCTACAATGAATTCATTTCAACGATTTAACAAGTTTATAAATTATGTCTGAGCAAATCACTTTTTCTCCAACACGCCCGTATCTTGCTCGTGCCATTTATGAATGGATTTGCGATAACCAACTAACACCATATTTATTAGTTGACGCGACTCAGCCGAATACTGAAGTTCCTCAACAATTTGTGAAAGATGGTCAAATCGTTTTAAATTTAGCTCCTCATGCAATTCATCAATTACACATGAGTAATGATGCAATTACTTTTTCAGCGCGTTTTGGTGGAGTGGCCAAAGAAATTTATGTGCCAATTCGAGCAGTTCTCGGTATTTATGCACGTGAAAATGGTCAAGGATTATTTTTCGATCCAAGTGAATATGAAGATATTCAAGAGCAACCAATTACGCAAACAGATGAAACTAAACAAGAGGCGGAACCGAGCAAGAAGAAGCCGTCTTTAAGAATCTTAGATTAAAAATAAAAGAGGACGTCCGAGATGGCATTTGACTTAGTTCAGTATTTTTCTGAACAAATTAAAATTCAAAAACCGCAACTTTTTAGCACACACTCGCCCAAAGAGAAGTGTGCATTTGTTGATGAAGTTAATGCGCTGACATTAGGTCAGTTAATTAGTCTTTGGAAACAAAATCCACAAAAGCTATATCAAGAAATTAAAGCAACTGACCCGCTTTATATTCAAGAAATTGCACGCCATCTAACAACCTCTGCAAAGAACCAATCGAAATTAACAGCAACAGAACTCGAATCTAGTATCTCTGAGATTGTAAGCTTACAGTTTAATGAGTTAAATCAATTGGATCAGACAGGCAACTTTGGTCAAACAGGCTTAGCAGAGTTGTTATTAGGACAAGTTGAACATCTTTCTGGCCAAGCAGAAGATTGGGTTTGGTCGACCAATCAGCTCACTGAGCTCATCGGTTCCAAACCAATCGAACAAGAAGAAATCTCTTTAGAAGCAACCATGCAGGAGTTCAATCAAATGGTTAATCAAGCACAGCCTAACGTTCATCACGCAGAAGAACTTGACGTTGAACAACCAAGTATCCCAGGCTGGTCTTACCTGCTTTCCCCAATCGTTGCATTGGTCATTTTGCTGTCACTCTATTGCTCATATAGTCAATTAATCGGGCATTAATTTATTAAAGACGATGATAGGAAAAGTACAAATGCTTTTTCTATCATACACTTATAATATTTTTAAATTTATTTAAATATTAATTCAAAACATTTTAACAAAAAATATTTTACATTTATTTACAATCAAAAAGCTTACTTAAAATAAAATATTACTGTGAATAAAATCACAAAAAATTAAAAATATTATCCTCACTTTCCACTTTAAAACGTTTTATTGACAAAAATTGTCAATTAATAGCACTGCTGTGATTTTAATTATTTTCAAACATGATTGATTTAATAAAAGAGTTTCCTATAATGAAATTAACTGCTTTTGAAGAATAATCTAAAACAAAAGTAGGGAATATAAATTCATAAACAAGATGTATTAGTAGAGATAATATCATGGCTAAAATTTCATTAGAAAGCTTGACAAATATTGATGGTTTCGTTGCAGCAGCGTTAGTAGACACAGAAAGCGGTTTGGCGCTGGCAACACAAGGTGGGGGTGCAATCGACTTAGAATTAGCAGCTGCAGGTAATACCGAGGTTATTCGAGCAAAACGCCGTGTTGCCAACTCATTGAAACTCAACGATGACATCGAAGATATCCTGATTACACTTGGTAAGGCATATCACTTAATCCGTCCATTAGAAAGCAATGGCAATCTGTTTCTCTACCTCGTTTTAGACCGTACTAAATCTAACCTAGCGATGGCTCGCCACGAACTTAAAACTTTCGAGAAAGAATTAGACTTTGCTTAATTAGTTTTGCAGAATCTTTAATATATTAGACTTCTTGTATATATTTTAATTTTATTTATTTGACCAGTAAGTAAATTTAAAATAATACAAGCGGTCTATTATTAGTCTTTAGTATTAAGACTAAAGTTGTGCAGTCCAATGTTTTATAAAATATTAAAGTGATACTATGAATGGACATTGCATTAATATCGCAATTTCAGGTATAAGTTTAAAAGTTTCAGATGAATTAAAAATAGAACTTAGAAAAACAATACCGAATGAATTTGGAATTAACTGGATTAATATTGCCGATCCAAATATAGACTTATTATTAATAAACGAAAATTTTTTTGATACCGAAGGTATCCAACGTATTATCGAAGAAAAAAATTACCATGCTTAAAAGTTTCTAAAGCTCAAGGTGCTTGCAACATTGAGGAAAACAACACACTTTATTTGCCATTCCAACAAACCGATGCTTTAAAAAACTGGATTCATCTTCGACTGCTTAGCTATTTGTCACATCAACAATCACAACAACCTAAAGTAAAAGAAGAGGTTTCGACACATCATGTTGTAAATGAGAAATTTCTTAACGACATGTTAAATCCTGAGAATGCTCGGCTACATCTTTTTGATGATCATGGCACGCTAGCAATTATTGATACACGCAGCCAAATTGCTTGGTTGGAGCCGACGAGAACACAAACTCAAACCAATCATAGCTTCAATTACAGCTTTGCAACGACCTCTGACTTTACCAAAGTGTCTCGTAAGGTTGAGTACGACCTACAAGATTGGTTATGGAATCTTTTTTGGCATTCTTTGGAGTTTCAGCAACTCGCTCCTAGCGAAAATGAATGCTTTAAAATCGAATATTGGCCACAGCCCGCTCAAAGTGCTGATCGCAAAACAACGCTTTTACTCGCAGCATGTTTTATACAAGGAGCTCAACTCTCTCAAGTCGCAACTCAATTAAAACTTCCTATTCAAACGGTTCAACAATTTATTGCTGCCTGCATTGCATCCAATAACGGCGGTATTATTTCAGCATCAGACAGCCATTATTTAAAATCAGAAACAGATGAACAATCCGCTGAACAAAACGGCTTTTTAAATAAATTTTTCGGCAAAATCAGACGCCGATTTGGGCTTTAAGGAATACTATGATTCTCCAACAATATAAAATCGTATTTGCAGGAAGCATGGGTGCAGGTAAAACTGAAGCAATTAAATCTCTCTCTGAAATTCCTGTACTTGCGACCGAAGCATTCAATACAGATAGTCAGGCTCATAATAAAATGCAAACTACTGTTGGCATTGATTATGGTGAAATTACATTGGACGACGGCGCCAAAATTGGATTGTATGGCACGCCTGGACAAGCGCGTTTCGACTTTATTTGGCCAGTGATTTGCCAAGGAGCTCTTGGTGCAATTATTCTAGTTGATCATAACAGTACAGTCCCTCTCGAAGAACTTGAAGGATATTTAGATACATTTAAAGACTATACAAAAAATATCTCGATTGGTATTACTCATGTAGATGAGAACAAAGGACAACCAATTTCAATTTATCGAGATTGGTTGATCCAAAATGACTACCAATACCCTTTATTTTTTATTGATGCTAGAAAACAAGAACACATTTTGCTGATGGTTGAATCACTTATTGCAGCACTTGAAGTGAATCTTAGAGCAACAAACTAATTACTTTATAAAAGAGAAAAATTATGTTCAGCATTCCAAGTCAACAACGTACAGCGCCAACTGAACTTATCCAATTGGCTAAAGCTCAAGCCAATGAGATCATCACCAATATCCGTGGGATTGATTATATTATGCTCTGCTCGACCGATGGCTTTGAGCTGACTTCTATCTATAAGAAGAATCCATATAATAGTACTAAACTCGCTGCGGTGAGTAGTTCTATTTTGGCAATGGTGAGCGCGTTTTTAAATGAAATCCAGCTGACTGGCTGCCAGAGCATTACGTTAGATGCTGAGAATGGAAAAGCGATTTTAACGTCCATTCCCGCCCCACATCATCCAATGGTAATGGTAACACTCAGTAATAAAGATGTTTTGCTCGGTCAATTACTTTACAGCTTAAAGCAAGCCAGTGCTGCGATTGTTGCTGCTGATCAAACATAACACTTTTTTCTTTATTATTAAGAACCGACAGTGGTCAAGGCTGTCGGTTTTTTCATTCTTGCTCGTTATAAAAGTTCTTTTCAATTTTCTGTAACAACACCACTTTTCATAAAATTTAAAACAAAAGATTGATAAACTCACATTTCAATGATTTTCATTAAAGAAAATTATTGAGTATTTTTTTCTTTAAAAATAATATAAAAGCAAAATAAATCACAATAATAGTAAAAAACAATAATTATTAAGCAATTAGTTCAGATGAGTGGTCAAAAATTTACATGAATCAGAAACAAATTTTCACTAATATAAATTTCGAACAAATAACAATCATCATTTTTTCAATAATGAATATTTTATAACTTTGATTGTTCTTTGTTCATAGACTTTATGCACTATGGAGAGAGAAAAATGAAGCTGAAGAGCTTAAAACTAGGCGCAGGGGTAGCGTTAATGGTGAGTGGTTTTGCAATGCAAGATGCGCTCGCTGATTCTTATGTTTTTGTCACAAATACCACACCACAAACTGTATCAATACAAGTCAACCATACAGGGACTGATATTTTAGAACAAGGAAATGAATGGGCTCAAGAAGCCACTCAAATTGCACCTTATGAGACTAAACGTGTTCTGCGTATGAACCGTTATACAGGTTTAAAGTCAGGTAAAACTTATAATTTTGATACTGTTGTTACAAGTGGTAATTCACAAGTGACGTTAAAACAAACTATGACTGGCACTTGGTCTGGTAGTTCAATTAAACATGGTATCCAAACAGCATCAACGACTTCTCCTTGGTATTCTGATCGTGATGTACATCGTATCAATACCAACTATGCTGGCTTATCAGCTCAAGCTGCTGTAAAGGCTGAATATACAGGTGGTTATGATGATTTCCATTACACGATCCACCAAAATACTGTACAAGAACCAGTCTCTGCGAGTGCAGATGAATTAAAGGTATTGACGTATAACATTTACGCTTTGCCAATGGTTGCGAGTAAAATTAGTGAACGTTTGGCAGAGCTTCCAAATCATCTAAGTGGTTATGATGTGATTATGATGCAAGAAGCATTCGCCTCTTCTCGTACGGGTATGTTAAATCAACTTGCACAACAGTATCCATATCAAACACATATTCCTGTAGGTTCAGGCTATAACCTATTTGATAGTGGTTTAGTTATCGTGAGCCGATACCCTATTGTAAAAACAGCACAATTGATTTATCCAGATTGCACTGGAACGGACTGTTTTGCTGATAAGGGCGTACTATATGCTGAGATTATTAAAAATGGTAAGGCATACCATGTGACATCAACACATACCGCATCATTTGATACGGATGAAGCTCGTGCGCTACGTCAAGTTCAATTCCAACAAATCCGCCAGCTTGTAAATCAGCAAAATGTTCCAAGTTTTGACGCTGTCTTGATGGGTGGTGACTTCAACGTCAATAAATTGTTATGGCCTCAAGACTATCAAAATATGTTGATGAACCTCAATGCAACCGCAGCTCCAAGCACAGGCTATACGGCATCAACTTTTGATCCTCGTGTCAATAAATTGGCTGGTGCAGCAGGTTCAGGTGGTACAGCTGTCGAATACCTCGATTATATCGTTGCGTCAAATACACATCGTCAACCGATCCAATCACGCAATGATGTTCGTATTTTACGTACGACTGCTGACCCACTTTATATGACTTGGGATTTATCAGACCACTTCCCTGTAATGGGACAATTTAATTACAGTCCTTAAACTTCGGAAAACGGTATGAACAAAAGACTATTACTGACAATAATTATTGTTTTAGTGGTCTTGGTCGGGATTGTAGTTTGGAAGAGCACCGCCTCTTCCGCTGCAATCCAGCAAACCAAATCCACAATAGCTTCTACAGATTCATCACAACATTCAACGAATGAGACGATGCAAAATCAAACTCAGGATGAACTTCTTCAAGAATCTTTATCAAAACAATTACATCTATTGCAGCAACAACCAGGAAATATCACTCAGTTCTTAACTGATTTTCAAGCAAGCTGTAAAGTTCAGGATTGCAATGCTGCGCTTGCCAAAGCTTTAGCCAATTATCCTGATCAAAAATTTGCGCATTTAGTTGAAAATTTATTACAGCGTATGCCGCAATATGAACAACAAATGCAAAGTACAGTTCTCTCAACAAGCTTATCGCCTAAGGAACGCTTTAATCAGATCTGGAAACTAAGAGAACAAACTTTAGGACAAGCCGAAGCCAAACTTGGTTTTGGACAAGAACGTCAATATGCAGATTACCGATTTGCTTACAATGACTTGGTAAATAATTCGAGCCTTAGCACGGAACAACGTCTTAAAGCCTTTGATGAATTACAGCAACAATATCCAGATGCAGTTCAACAGGAAAGTAAAATTGGCATATATGAACAAGCGTTACGTTTGCTCAATCAAAACTCAAGTAATCCTGCTGAAACAGAACGATTAAAGCAGACTTTACAAGAGCGTTATTTAACCAAACAAGAACAAGTTGATATGCAACTTAAAGAACAACGTGAAGGCCAACAGCAGCAAAAAGTTGATCAATATCAACAAGCATTAAAACAATTACAACAAGATATGGAGCCATTAAAAACTCAGCTTTCAAACACTGAATGGCAACAGCAATATGAAACACGATTAGAAAATTTAAGACTAAAAATGTTTCCTTAGCTTTCGCGCCATCCAGTCATTTGGATGGCGACTATTTCGCCGCATTCCATTTTTTCCTATACTGCTAATATTTGATAAATTAGCTTGTGATATACCGATCATATCTTTTTGGAAATCAATGGAATGAATTACCCCAAATTTCAACATGACTTAAATATCGCATTAGAATCAGAAATCTTAGGTGAATTGATTTTTATTAATGCAGCAAAGCATTGTCGTAATAATGAGCAACAACATAAGTGGCAAGTTTTGGCCCAATTAGAAACTCAAACCTTACACAAATTACAGCAATTTCTGATTCAAAATAGTCAAACAGCAAAAATTCGACCACATATTAGATTACAAGCCAAAGCCTCTGGTATTGCGATGGCAAAACTTCCTTGGAAAGTTGCAATGCATTTGCTTAAACAGGGTACAAAACCTTTTATGCAAACTTTTGAGCGAATGAATCAACATGCGGATACTCAAACTCAAGTGTTTCTTCAATATTTACTAGCGCATGAGCAAGCTCTAGCAGAGTTTGCAACTCAAGAATTAAAAGGTAACTCCAGCAACTCCTTAAAAGCAGTAGAGAAGCTATTAAAAAGCTAGGTCTAGCCTAGCTTTTTAATTATTCGCTTTTATGTAATTGAGACATTCAACAACAATTGTCGTTTTTTCACTTGCTGCCCAATTTGCCCGATCAACTCATCCACAACCCCATCCACATCCGACTTGATTTGTTGCTGGATTTTCATGGCTTCCAAAATCAATAAGGTTTGCCCCTTAACAACCGTGTCTCCTGCATTGACCAATAGATTCACAATTGCTCCATCCATCGGTGCACGAATTTTACCATCACCCACCACTTCAGCAGCTTCAGGCGCGGCATAAGTGATATTTTCAATCACTAAATTACCATTTGCGGCATCTAAATAGAGTTGATTGTGATCAAGTACATAACTCAATTTACGGCGCACACCATCTACGTTATAGATGATCTGAATATCAGTTATTTCTACAACCTGAATCGTACAGTGTTGATCACATAAGCGCACGGTGACTTGCTGCTGATCCATCTCGACTTGTAGTGACAATTGTTGATCTGCACATTTCAACTTTAATGGTAACGGCGTTGCAATACCTGTTTGCCATGCTGTTTTTAAAGCCTTGTGTCGTACAAATAATGTTGCTGCAATCGTCAGACATTCAATGCTTGGAACTTGTTGATGCAAGCTCACATCATCCTGAAAATGCTGTTGGATAAATGCGGTATTGGTATCGCCAGCCACAATAATAGGGTGACGTAATAAATTCACCAAAAATTGTTTATTGCTATTTACACCAAGTAGTACGCAATCATCTACTGCACGCGCTAATAAACGAATCGCATCTTGACGGGTTTTACCATAAGCAATCACCTTCGCTACCATTGGATCATAAAACGGACTGATTTCGCCCGCCTCTAACATACCATGATCAATACGAACATTCGGTAGCATTCCATCAGAGCCAGCAGGTTGCCAACGTAATACTTTGCCTGTTTGCGGCAAAAAGTCCTGACGCGGATCTTCTGCATATAAACGGACTTCGATGGCATGTCCATTTAAAGTCAGTTCATGTTGTTGCAGTGGTAAAGTTTCACCATTGGCAACACGGAGTTGCCATTCTACCAAATCCAATCCCGTAATCATCTCAGTGACAGGATGTTCAACCTGTAAACGCGTATTCATTTCCAAGAAATAAAATTCGCCAGATTGATCCAACAAAAATTCAACCGTTCCCGCGCCGATATAATCACAAGCTTTCGCGGCAGCAACTGCTGCTTCACCCATTTTTTGACGTAATTCAGGCGTCATTACTGGACAAGGTGCTTCTTCGACAACCTTTTGATGACGACGTTGAATCGAACAATCTCGTTCAAATAGATAGACATAATTGCCATGCATATCGCCAAAGACTTGGATTTCCACATGACGCGGCGCAATCACGGCTTTTTCAATAATCAGCTCACCAGAACCAAAGGCATTTTCTGCTTCTGAACGTGCTGTTTTTAATGCCTCTAGTAAATCAGCAGATTGATGAACCAGTCGCATACCGCGACCACCACCACCCGCTGAGGCCTTAACCATCAAAGGAAAACCAACTTTTTCAGCCTGCTCAGCCAAGTATTCAATCTCTTGCTGATCTCCCTCATAACCCGGAACACAAGGAACACCTGCTTCAATCATGGCAATTTTAGATAAGCGTTTACTCCCCATCAAATGAATTGCAGCAGCATTTGGCCCAATAAAAGTGATGCCATTGTCGCTGCAAGCCTGAGCAAAATCGGTATTTTCAGACAAGAAGCCATAACCCGGATGTACGGCATCTGCGCCTGTTTTTTGACACGCAGCAATAATATTGGCAATCGATAAATAAGATGCTGAAACTTTAGATTCACCAATATAAACCGCTTCATCAGCAACCTGAACATGACGAGCATTGGCATCGGCATCTGAATACACAGCGACGGTTTGATAACCCATCGCTTTAGCGGTTTGCATCACACGAACAGCAATCTCACCACGATTTGCGACTAAAACTTTTGAAAATTTCATTATTGTTCAGTCCAAGTTGGTAAACGTTTTTGAATAAATGCCATCGTACCTTCCTGCCCCTCTACTCCACCGACTGCTTGCGCAAATTGCTGTGCAGCGTCATCAAGTAAAGACTCTAAAGGTTCGTTCAAAGTACGATGTAACAGTGCTTTGGTATTTCGGGATGCCAACGGCGCAGCACGTTTGATGTGTTGAATGGTCTCACTGAGTAACTGCTCAAGTTCAGTTTCATCATGTACCACATCATGCACAACCCCTAGTTTCTGTGCAGTTTCACCATTAAAGCGTGAACCTAACAATGCCAAACGACGTGCTTGAGTCAGTCCAATTCGTTTCACCACAAACGGTGCGATTTGTGCTGGCAAAACACCTAAACCAGTCTCAGGCAAACCAAACTGTGCTGTATCTCGACTCATTGCAATATCCGAAACACAGGCTAAGCCAAAGCCACCACCAAGCACAGCACCTTCCAAAACGGCCACTACCGTTTGTGGAGCCTGATCGACCTGCTCAATCATCGCACCAAAGCGACGATTGAAGTCCACATAAGGTTGTAAACTGCCGACATTGGCTGCTTCGAGACGCAATGCCGCCATATCTTTAATGTCACCACCTGCACAGAAATGACCACCTTGACCTCGCAGAATGACAGCGCGAATCGAAGTATCATTCTCAATATGGGTAAATACCTGTTGAATGGCATTGACCATATTTAAACTCATGGCATTACGGCTTTCAGGTCGATTGAGCCAAAGTGTTAAAATGCTGCCGTGTTGTTCAAGTTGGATGCTGTCATCAACCTGTAGATCAGTAAGAGAAGTTGAAAGTGTCATTTTTCTTCTCCTATTTTATTTCTGTTTCTTCGGCAAAATATCCATCAATTTACAGATGATTCCGAGCATGATTTCATCTGCACCACCACCAATTGAGCCTAAACGACCATCACGATAAAGTTGTGACGCTGGGTTATCCCACATAAAACCATTTCCACCCCAGTACTGTAAGCAACTATCAGCAACTTCACGAGTTAAACGTCCTGCTTTGAGTTTCGCCATCGACGCCAACATGGTGACATTCTCGCCTGCGATGTGTTGCTCACAAGCTTGATAAGTGAGTGCTTTGAGTGCTTCGACCTCGGTCATCAACTCAGCAAAACGGAAATGCACATACTGATTGTTAATGAGCGGCTGACCAAAAGTAGTACGATCTTTTGTGTAATCAATGGTTTGTTTTATCACATTTTCCAAACCACCAATGGCATTGGCACATGCCCACATCCGTTCTTCTTGGAACTGCATCATCTGCATCATAAAACCCATGCCCTCAGCACCGACTAAATTGCGCTGTGGTACACGAACATTGTCAAAATAAACTTGAGCTGTTGTCGTTGAACGCATACCCAATTTATTGAGCGGTTCTGAAAAACTGATCCCGGCAGTTTTAGCAGGAACAATAATCATCGATTTATTAACATGCGGTTTGTCATCTGAGGTATTGGCAAGTAAACAAAAGAAATCTGCTTGTAGTGAATTAGTGATCCACATCTTACTGCCATTAATGATGTAATCATCGCCATCTTTTTTTGCTGTCGTTTTTACTGCTGCAACATCAGAACCAGCATGAACTTCTGACACGGCAATCGATGCCACATATTCACCACGAATTGCAGGATTTAAAAACTCATCTCGTAATTCCTGACTGCCAAAACGAGCTAGTGCAGGTGTTGCCATATCGGTTTGCACCCCAATGGCCAATGGCACACCACCACATGCTGCACGTCCTAACTCTTCTGCCACCACAAGGTTATAAGAATAATCGAGACCTAAACCGCCATTTTCCTCAGGCTTACAAATACCTAATAAACCTAAATCGCCCATTTTTTTAAAGACTTCATGAATAGGAAAACGCCCTGCTTCCTCCCATTCAGGAATAAATGGATTGAGTTCATTTTCTACAAACTGACGTGCTGTACGGCGTAATGCATCATGCTCTGCGGTAAATTTCATTGTTTTTTCCTTAAATTTAATTTCATAAATCCCTCTCAGCCTCCCTTTTCAAAAGGAGGAGTCCCCCTCTTTTTAAAGAGGGGTTAGGGGAGATTTCTTAAAATCTCGACACACCAAAACGTGTTGGATTTAACTCACGTTGCTGTGCTTCATAAATGGTCTGTAACAAGAAGATCAGAACCTTACGAGTATCTCGTGGGTCGATAATGCCATCATCATGCAACATTGCAGTATTGAACAATGCCGTTGATTGTTGTTCTAATTTCATGGAGGTGCTTTGCTCAAGGAAATCTAACATTTGTGGATTTGGTTCCATCCCTGAAGCTTTTTGTTTCCCCTCAGCAACGATCCTTAACACCTTGCCCGCTTGCGCCGCACCCATCACAGCAACATGTGAGTTCGGCCAAGCAAAGATAAAATCAGGCGATAAACTACGCCCACACATGGCATAGTTGCCTGCGCCATAAGAACCAGCGATGACAATAGAAATTTTCGGCACGGTGGCGTTGGCAACTGCCTGAATCAATTTAGAGCCATGTTTGATAATTCCATTTTGCTCAGCATCCGTTCCAACCATAAAACCAGTGGTGTTATGCAAGAATAAAAGTGGTCGTTTAGTCTGTTCACAAAGGTGAATAAATTGTGCAGCTTTGACCGCACCTTGCGGCGTAATTGGACCATTATTGGTAATAATACCAATATGCATTCCGCCAATTTTCGCCCAACCACAGATCGTTAAAGCATCGTATTCCTGTTTAAATTCTAGAAAGTCAGAATCATCAATAATACGAGCCACGATCTCTTTCATGTCGAGAGGCTGTTTTGGATCTTTAGGAATGATGCCAAGCAATTCTTCAGGTGCGAAACGCGGTTCTTTATAATTTTGATCTAAACGAGTGGTTTGTTCCTTCCAATTCAAATGCTCTAAAATCTCACGAGCAAGTCGAATACCGTCGGCATCATTTTCAGCTAAATACTCAGCAACACCTGATACTTGGGTATGCATTTCTGCACCACCGAGTTCCTCAGCCGTGGCAACTTCACCTGTTGCCGCCAACAACAATGGCGGACCTGCCAACAACATTTCAGTTTGTTTGCGAACTGCAATCACATAGTCCGATAAACCGGGTTGATACGCGCCGCCTGCAGTAGCATTACCATGAACAACTGATATTTGTGGAATCCCTGCCGCAGACATGCGTGCCTGATTGGCAAAGGTCATGCCCCCATAGGTAAATACTTCAGCAGCATAGTTGAGGTTCGCACCACCACTTTCAGTCAACGTGACAATCGGCAATTTTTGTTCCAGTGCAATTTTTTGTAAGCGCAAGGTTTTCTGTACACCCATCGGTGACATGGTGCCGCCTTTGATTGCGCTATTACTGGCAGTCACTAAAGCACGAACACCACTGACAAATCCAATTCCTGCAATGATGCCACCACCCGCTTCTGAGCCATCTTTATCATCATGCATGTTGTAACCGACAAGACCACAAAGCTCGACAAAGGGAGAGTCTGCATCAAGTAGTAAACGCACTCGTTCATGCGGTAGAATTTTGCCTTTCTTATCAAATTTCGGCTTTGCCGCATAAGATTTATCAATACTTTTTTGCTGAACCGCACGGACTTCAGCAAGTTGTGCTAATAAAGCCTCTCGATTTTGTTCATATTGTTCGCTACCCACCGCAATTTCAGATTGGAGAATGCTCATTTTTCTTCTCCATCTGTTTTAAATATGTCTGGTATAAATGCGCGATGGAAACCATTAAAAGCCTCATTGTTTGTTGCATCTGCCAATGGATACATGCGTGTCCCTTGCGAAGCAGCACCATCAATACGTAAAGTCACACCTGAAACAAAAGCCGCTGCATCAGAAAGTAAATAACAAATTGCTGAAGAAATCTCTGATTCTGTTCCCATGCGTTTTAATGGAACATTGCCCGCTAAACTTGGAATGATCACTTTGGCAAAATCACCACTGTAGTTATCCATCCCAGATGAGATAATCCATCCCGGTGCAACCGCATTAACACGTACACCTGATTTCCCCCATTCTACTGAAGCCGTTTTAGTTAGGTTATCGACACCCGAACGTGCTGCACCTGAATGTCCCATTCCCGGCATCCCCCCCCACATATCTGCGGTCATGTTGACGATACTGCCACCATGTTTGACCATCCACTGGTTATAAGCTTCACGCATCAAGTAAAATGTTGAATGTAAGTTGTTACGAACAACAGCATCAAAGCCATTCGCAGAAATATTCTCTAATGCAGAAGGAAACTGACCACCCGCGTTATTCACCAAACCATCTAACTTGCCAAACTTTTCAATCACTTCAGCAATCATGTTTTTGACTTGTTCTTCATCACGGTTATCACAGACGATGAAATGGACTTTGCCACCATCTTCAATAATTTCTTGGCTGACTTTTTCTAACTTTTCGATTTTTCGCCCAGTAATCACCACTTGAGCACCCAGAGATGCCAGCTCATGTGCAGTACAACGGCCAATACCAGAGCCTCCTCCTGTGACAATCACAACTTTGTCAGCAAATGCATCTGTCCTGAAAATTGATTGATAACCCATTTGATTTACATCCCTTACTTATTTTTCTAACAATTTCGCTGGTACTTTTATTGGCATATCTAACAATTGCTGAGCAAATGCCTTGCCTTGTGGATCAATACGTAAACTAGCGATACCACCACCGCCTAAGGCATTTTCCAACATGAAATTCAGTGCGTGCATAGCTGGCAATTCATAGCGAATCACTTTTGATTTCTCTGGATCGAGAACATGCTGCATATATTCAGCGACAGCCTGCTCATTCAAAGCAGCGCGAATCCACGGCAAATATTCTACTTTGCGCGCTATCACGCCAATATTGCTATGATTGCCTTTATCACCACTACGCGCATGTGCAACTTCAACTAAAGCAACCTCAATTTCATCACCCTGATAAACTGCGACCTCACCCACAGAATGTTGAGCAAATGCTTGATCGGCAGAACCTGTTGGGATCTGAACTGGATGTCGTTGCCCTGCAAAATCCACTTCAACCTTAATTTGATCTTTATCAATTAAGAAAGAGAACAACTTCACGACTGCCGAAGCTTTAGGACGCCCACCAACAATCCCAGCCAATGCAGGCGCCATCCCTGTTGAAGCCTGTGCAATTTCTGAAGCAAAGAACATACAGGCTTCTTTAAACATATGTTTGATCGCAATTTTGACCACAACTTCACGGCTTTCTTGAATTCGAGAATGAGATCCATAGGTACTTTCGATACCCAAAATTTCGATAGATTTTTCACTAAAAGGCGGCACAGAACGTAAGGCCAAAACGCGTTCACATTTGTTGATAATGGCATCAGCGATAGTCTGTGCTTTTTCAGGTGCTTCACGCCCAGCAATCAAAAAACTCACTAACACACGATAACCATCGGCATAAGTGGCACTAACTTTATATTGTTGTGTTGGTGCTCGACCTGTTGCACCAGTCACCTTGACTCGATCTTCATCAATTTGTTCTAAATGCACTTGGCTAAAATCAGCCGTCACATCAGGAAGTAAATAAGCCTGCGGATTGCCAATTTCATATACAATTTGTTCTGCCACCGTTGCATTTGAAACCAGTCCACCTGTGCCTTGTGGTTTCGTCACAATAAATGAAGCATCTTCACTGACTTCGACAATTGGAAAGCCCATATTGTCGAAGCCTTGCACTAAACGCCAATCGGTGAAATTCCCACCTGTACATTGAGCGCCGCATTCAATGACATGTCCTGCCAATGAACCTTGTGCCAACTTGTCATAATCATCAAGTGACCATTTGTATTCATGCAATAATGGGGCAAGCACAACCGCCGAATCAACCACACGCCCAGTAATCACAATATCAGCACCTAAATCTAGTGCATCACGAATCGCAACAGCGCCTAAATAAGCATTACTGCTGGCTACATGTGCAGGCAAAGGCTCACCATTAAACATTTCTTGCACATTTTGCGTGAGTAACTCGGAATGTTTAGGTAATACATCGTCACCTAGAACCACAGCAACTTTTAAATCCAAGCCTTTTTCATTGATAATTTTTTGTAAAGCATCACGACAAGCCAGTGGATTCACCCCACCAGCATTACTGATTACTTTTATTTTTTCTCAGCAATTTTATTAAGCAGCGGCGACATGACGCGACTAACAAAATCTAGTGCATAACCATAATTTGGATCAGTCATCATCGCTTTTGTCATAATCGACATGGTGATTTCTGACAAATAATCAAAAACTAGATAATCAATGTCACTCAAATGCACGAGTTGAAATGCAGCAGTATTGGTATCGCCCCAAAATCCTGATGCACAGCCTATTTTGATTACCCTCTGCTCATCCTGTTTGACCCTTGTCATGCGCTTTCTCATTGTTATTGCTAAAAACGACTTAACATTACCAAGCAAGTGCTTGGTTTGTAAAGTACATAATGATATGCTGTATTGGCAAAATGAAACAAACACAGGCAAATGCTTGTTATAAAAAGATAAGACAATTCTTGAAATGAATTTTGTTACAATACACTTTAGATGAGACGGGATAGAAAAATCGGCATGATCGCAACTTCAATTGAGCAAATACCCAAAATTGTTTGTTTTGATGACACTCCACGGGGGCGTTTATTGCAAGGTGCTGCCTATCTGTTTTACAAACAAGGTTATGACAAAACCACAGTACGCCAACTCGGTGAATTTATTGGTATCCAATCTGGCAGTTTATTTCATCATTTCAAAAGTAAAGATGAAATTCTTGCAACCGTGATGGAACAAACCATCATTTATAATTTTGCCCGTTTAAAAGAAGCAGCTGAACGCTCAAATGATCCTGAACAGCAATTACGTCATTTAATTAAAGCTGAATTACTTTCGATTGCTGGCGATACTGGCGCAGCCATGGCGGTACTTGTGCATGAATGGTTTGCCCTTTCTAAAGAAAAACAAGATTATCTTTTAAAAATGCGCAATGAATATGAGCAAGTTTGGCTCGATGTCATTGAGAAATTACGCGTACTCGGTAAAGTTAAACATGATGCTTTTATCTGGCGTCGTTTAGTTGGTGGTTCTATTTCTTGGACTGTGACTTGGTATCGACCAGAAGGTAAAGTCAAAATTGATGAGTTGACTGAAATGGTTTGGGAAATGGCGATTAAATGAGTGCTATCTATTTACGCAAACCTCAACCAAATGATTTAGCAGAAATTAAACTCGCCTATCAAAATAGTATTCAACTTCATCAACCTTGGACTTATCCACCAACCGATTTTGAACAATATCTCACTCAAGAACATCGTTATTTTGTCTGTTTAATAGAAAATGATGTCATTGTAGGCACTTTTAACATCTCAAATATTATTCGAGGTTATTTTCATTCTGCCTATTTAGGTTATGAAGCCTTTTATCCTTATGCAGGACAAGGCTATATGCGACATGGGCTTCAACTGGTTCTAAGAGAAGCATTTCAAACACTGAATCTACATCGACTAGAAGCTAATATTCAACCAGACAATCTGTCCTCTATTCGCCTTGCCGCAAATGCAGGTTTTGTGAAAGAAGGCTTCTCTCGCCAATATCTTCGAGTCGGTGGAAAAGCATGGAAAGACCATGAGCGTTGGGCAATTTTAAATACAGATTGGACAGATCAAAAATATCAAGCCTTCTAAAAACTACTTACATTTTAATCACGACATAACTTAACGTTTAGCCCATTCATTCTATTTGCGTTTGCCTAAAAAACTGCTATTTTTCAGAAACATCAATGATTATAAAAATGCAAAAATGAATCCAGTCCAACATGCCAATATTTCGGTGAAACGTCGTGGGGGCGAGCTTGAAGATTATATTGATATTCACGCTTTGATCGACAGTACCAAAATGCTATGCACTGACAATCGCCATCGTATCTTGCATACTTTTTGGGGCGTGCAAGAAGTGATTATTCCGATTTTTGGACACCACTTTGAAAATAGTGCTGGGAATAGCATAGAAGTTAAAGACCTTTGTGAAAAAGATCATTTGCTGGTCGATTTCCACCATCGTTTTATTCCAACGATCGGAGACTTTGTTGCAGCAATGCAGGATATCCCCTCAGATGGACTAGCGAAACGCCTAGAGAAATTCCACGCTGATGTTATTGATGACCCAAAGCTGTCAGCTACATTACTCTCTCCATTATCAGTGACCGGTCAATTAAAGTCCTTACTGATTACGCACAATAGTTGGTTTATTAATACCATTTTGCCAATGATGGGAAAAAGCGAAGCCAAGTTGATTGATTTTGATATCAGTCCAGACTTCTTTTTCAATCCAATGCGTTTTGAACTGTGGATGGATAATGGGATGGCCGCACCACCGAGTGCAGTCAAATTGCAAGAATTAAAAACTAAAATTGCTTAACTTAAGGGGAAATAAAAATGAGTAATATCCAATACTTGATTCGTCAAAATGATTTTGCTTACAACGATGAATGGCATCTGACCAATTGCGTTTCAACTGGGTCAATTAAACAGATTTATACGGATAAAGCAGAAGCGGAAAAGGCATACAAAGCTTTGGTTGTCGAAGGCTTATATTATGATGAACTATGTAACTATGACATCGGTAATGGCGAAGTAAATGATGAAATCTACGAAAAACTTGAAGCTTTAATTTTAGAAAAAACAGGAAAAACTTTTAATATAGATGATGGTGAAATTCCTAAACTCAATGAAGATGATGCTTTCGAGTTTGCCAAAATTTCAGGTATTGTCTGGTATCAACTCTTAGAAATCGATGCGACACAACCTTGCTATGTGCTTTGGATCAACTCTGAAGAAGACTATTTCACAGGTTATGAAACTGGTAGCATTATTTCGAGTCAAGATGAGAACTTTAGTGATGTGTCGTGGGAAGCCAATATTTATGCGATGGACTATGAATTTGAAGCTTTGATGGACAAACCACTTGCAGAGTTAAGCGATAGTCCACTGTTATTCAAACAATTCATCGAACAAACTTCGGATATTCGTTACGATGTTGAGAAAGACAGTATCGAAGGTATTGCACTTGATAACATAAAGTTTATTGATATCAAAACGCTGAATTCATTTTTGAAACAACCCATCTTTGAAATCCGTCAGATCTCTTTAGAAGAACTCGCTGAACTAGAATAAACTTTAAATAAAAAAGTGCGGTGTATTATCCGCACTTTCAATGATGTATTGAATAGTTTTAATAACCCAACTGCTTACTAATCAAATCTTTCATGATTTCTTCCGCACCACCGCCAATCATGTTGACCTTCACTTCACGATAAATACGTTCAGACTTCGTTCCACGCATAAAGCCCATACCACCCAGTGTTTGAACGGCTGCATCCGCACAAAACTGCATAGTACGAGTCGCAACATTCTTAAGCATAGAAATCTGAGCAACGAGATCAGCACCCTGCAATTGAGGCTGCGTCATTTTCCAAGCTGTTTCTTCAAGCAAAGCTCGTGTGGTTGTCAATTGAGTTGCCATATCTACTAATTTATGACGAACGACTTGATGATCAACTAAACGCTTACCAAAAGTCCTACGTTGTTGAGCCCAATCTAAAGCCTCTTCATAGCAAACTTGTGCATAACCATAAGCCACCACTCCCAAGAAAAACCGTTCCATATTAAAGTTATTCATAATCACTTTAAAACCTGCATTCTCTCGACCTAACAAGTTGGACACTGGCACTCGAACTTGATCAAAATGTAAATGCGCAGTATCAGAAGCCCACCATCCCATTTTCTTTAATGGTGTTTTGGTAATACCGTCACTATGTGCATCGATAAGTAACATCGAGATACCTTCTGCACCTGTTTTGGTCGGATCAGTTCTAACAGCAACCGTGTAATAGTCCGCACGAATACCTGAAGTAATAAAAGTTTTTTCGCCCGACACAATATAATAATCACCATCACGAATCGCTTTGGTTTGCAATGCGGCTACATCTGAACCACCGCCAGGTTCAGTAATCGCCAATGCTGAAATTTTTTCGCCTGAAATAATATCGGGTAATACTTTGGCTTTTAATTCCTCACTACCGAAATGCTGAATCGGTGGTGCACCAATGGTATGAACCATCAAAGAAATATGCACACCACCAGAACCCGCTTTAGCCATTTCGACACCAGCTAACAGTGAGTAAAAAGGATCGGCATCAGGAATCCCACCATATTCTTCATCAAAACCTAAACCCAATAACCCAATTTCAGCCGCTTTTTTATAGAGTTCTCTAGGAAATGTTTCAGCCTCATCCCACTCATTCACAAATGGCGTCATTTCTTTTTGTACAAAACGACGGACATTGTCAGCAAAGGCTTGATGTTGTTCATTGTAATACATTGGATTTAATTGCATTTTCTGCTTCCTAGCGAGTATCGATCATTGTTTTAGAATATTTAGTGATCACTAAGGTAGCAAAACACAACAAACCAAGCAAGCGCTTGGCAAAACTCATAACTAAAAAAGATCTTATTTCTTATCATTGAATATCAAATTTCAAAGCTTATTTGATTTTTAAACGACAGCGGAAACCTCGTGTCGCATAATAAGACTGTGCACCATTATGATAAGTAAATACACGACCATAGCGGCTATCACAGAAAATTGCTCCACCTAAGGTACGAACATCTTCTGGTGTTTTTACCCAACTAGAAGTTTTCAAGTCAAAATTTTCAATTTTTTGAAACTGTCTATATTGCGCTTCAGTTAAAAGTTCAACCCCCATTGTCTCAACGACATCAATCGCATTATTTTTAGGTTTATGTTCCTTACGCGCATCCAAAGCAGCACGATCATAGCAAAGGCTTCTACGTCCTTTCGGCGTTTCAATGGAACAGTCATAAAATATAATTTCAGATGAATCAGCTTCAATCACAACGACATCAGGCTCTCCACCTGTAACTTCCATTTGATCCAGTGACCATAACTTTTCTGGCTGATGTTGTAATTGATCTTCAATATCAGGCCAAACTAAACCCTGATGTCTTTGCATATTCTGTTCAAAACGATTTTTCAATATGTCCAACAATGCTGCTGTTTGTACACTATCTAATTGTTTTTTCTTGCTCATCTTTTCTCTCTTTTTTGTTTTTTATAGCACTTTGTATACATTCACTTAAATCAAGCATACACAGGATGAATTAAATATCACTCAAATAAAAGATATTTTCGTTAAAAATACTGTTTATGTTCACAGCACCAAAGAAGATCGTCCCTATCCAGCAATATGTATCATTGTAAGTATGGCTATTTCTCGACTACACATTCACTTTTAACGAACCACTTATTTTCTTATAACCCTGACAGCTAAAATCTTTTTAATCTAACTATACCTCATAGCGAGATCAAACATATCACAGTGAAGCTACTCCCCTAATCAATCGATTGCGTGTTTTTCTCTACCTCCATAAAAGCTAGTCTTTTGATTCAAATTGGCAAATCATATAAGGCTATTGTGAAAACTCTATGCTTAAAATAAATTAGTTCCAAAAGTACTGGCATTTCTTACACTTCATTCCATTCTTATAGAAAAACAATGGAAAGCCAATCAACAGAAAAACTAAATACGCTGGCTTCTTTCCTTGTGTATAAGGCTCTACTTCCGTACTGCCACATTGAGGGCAACTAATCTGTTCAGAACCAAGAATTTGATCTACATCTTGACTAAAATCTTGAGCAAGAATACTTTGAGCTACACTTAGATGCTCTTGAGGTACAAGTAAACGAACACCGCCGAGCGCGTTAGAATATAACCAATCCATATTGATTGTATGTTCATTTTCAATACGTGCAGGAATCGCCATCGCCTCGAGCTGAGTCTTTGCGATTTGAGCCTCATAAGGAAAAGAATAGATTTCAGCGACGACCCAATTCATATAAATATCTAATATCAAAAAACTAAATTTTAAGCTCAATGAGTAAAAAGATATGTTGTATAAACTTATTCAATTCATCTATATCTTTGATTAATTTATGAATTAAAAATTATATTGTCTATTTTACAATTTTATTGACATAGTCATTCTTTAAATTTAAAAATTAATACTCTTTTATAGATCTTCCCATGTAGCAACAATCTATTTCGCAGTAATAGACCAAACATTTTTCCCAACCCATTCAATATTATGAGTAAACATTCTTTCATTATGTCCATAACTACTCCATGGATCAAAAAATAAGAACTCATCATAGCGCCACATAAAAGGATTAATTGAAATATCTGTTTGACAAGGAATATTGAATTCTAATATCCCCTGATAAATTAACCGAAGTCGAAATGGAGTTTCCTCGTAGTCTCGATGATCTTTTTTTATTAACGTAAGAATTAAATAAGCTGATTCTTTTCCAAAATCAATAATTTCAAAATTATCTAATTCACAATAATAGGGAGCTGTTGAACCACTACCACCATACCACCAGTCAGATGCAAGGAGAACTAGTAGACTTTCAGGTAATTTATTTTATTTGTCTTTAAATATTCATCATATGCTTCAAAAAGATATTTTGGATTACCTATATGATCTAACTGATCACTTAATTTATAAACCATTATTTGCTCTTTAAATGCTATTTGTTTTATATATGAGCAAAATATACTACAACTATGCACAATATTTTTCTTATTCCACTATGTTTTTTAATTCTAGCC
>NZ_BAEB01000032.1:0-37198 GCF_000241225.1 Acinetobacter sp. NBRC 100985
TAACCTAACGGTTAGGGGTGTTTCTTTATTGGGGAAAAGGAAAATAAATTAAATGTTTATTAATTTTATAAAAAATGACTTAATAAGTTATTGAAAAGATTTGAAATAAAGGAGGTGTTTAGTGGGAAACTCAGTATAGTTAAGATTAACTTTAAAATTGGTAATATTTAAATTATTATGAGTGCAGCATATTTTTTATAACTTTCACTATTAATATAAAATTCTCTTCCATTTTTTAGGAAATAATATACCATTCGTTTAACTAAACTAGTTAAAATAATTAAAAGGAATACAAATGCAAATAAATAAGCATAAAAGCTTTAAGGCAGCTCTCATCATTACCTTATTGACATCACTTTTAGTTGCTTGTGGAGGTGGTGGTAGTTCTAATTCTGAGAAAAGTAATAGTAAGCCTGATTCTAACTTGCCAATGGAAACAACGGATGCTAAAGCAGTATTAAGTTTAAAAGAAAAAGATACAAATAACACTTTCAGTATTAACTTAGATTTGAAGTCTTTAGCTGCACATCTCAATATTGATAATTCTCCATTATTAAAAGTGGATAATTGCGAGTCGAAAAATCAACCAAGTTTTGGTGATGCTGTAATACGCCTAAGCAATGATTCGACAGTTAAAACTTTATTTTTACCTGTCGAATGTGATAATCAAATTAATACTACTTTAAATAATTTTAGTGCTGGAAATTGGAATGTAGAGGTTGCTGTTTACAATGTATCTACGGATGAAGTCCTAATTTCAAATGTAATATTAGCTCTTGGTGATGTTGTTAATTCAAGAAAAGATATTTACTTTAAAAAAGCTGGTAATCAAACTAATTATACCATTTTGAAAAAACTTAATGATAAAAATCTAGCTCAGGAAGTAAATCTTCTTCCAACAGATTATATGACAGCAGTTACAGGTAGTTTTATTTATTTGGGTAGCACTTTAAATGATTACATTGGTGCTGGACGTGAATACTTCTACTCTTCTGAGGAGTTTAGTTTATTTGGTTATAAAAATCGCATGAATGTGAAAGTATCTGGATATGATAACTCTGATTGGGATGGTGACTTTGTATTACCTGATAGTTACAGGAGTTTGTCGGTTGGGTTGTTCTCAAATTTATATCGTTATCCTTTTTCTAGTTCAAAGCTTGGTGGCCTAAGTTGGACTGGAAATGGACGAGGATGTAATACTTCTAAAAGTTGGATGAGAGTTGATCAGGTCACAATTGAGAATGATGCTTTAAGGTCAATTGATTATCGATTTGGACAGCATTGTGAACAGGATCCGTATAGTGCTCTTTTTGGCCTAGTACACTGGAAGTCGCCTCGGTTAAATATTGGTACTAAATGGCAACCAACCTTAACGAATATACCGAATACAAGCTATATTGCTATAGAGAGTGATAAGGGGGACTATGTAGGAGGAGGTAAAAACTATCTTTTCACCGATGAGAATGCCAATATTAAGATTGAAAATACTGGGAATGTTTTAAATGTTTCTGTCAATGGTGATACATGGTGGAACGGTGACTTTGCTCTGCCAGATACCAAAGTGAAAATCGAGCTAGGATCATTTAAGAACCTTATTCGTTACCCATTTCATAATCCAAGACTTGGAGGTTTAAGTTGGAGTGGTGATGGTCGTGGTTGTAATCAATTAGAAGGATTGTTTACCGTCGATCATGTTAAATATGATAGTTCGGGTCTTCAATCAGTTGACTTAAGGTTTGAACAGCATTGTGAAGGTAATATACCATCTTTATATGGAAAAATTCACTGGATTCGACCAAACTAATTATATTATAAGTTGATATTGAGTATAAGAGTTTTTAATACTCGGTTTGATAGAGATTAAGCCGAGTTTTTTATGAGTTTGTTTTGCATAAAGTTATCTAACTAATCATTTAAATAATTTTTATAAAAATTATTTAAAGATAATCTGCATCCAATAATCACTATATAGATAAAATAGAAGTAGTTCTATTAAAACATTTAAGTTTGGATTTTAAATTCATAAATATTTTATAAAATATAAGGAAAACTTAGTGCTGAGTGTGATTATTCCTTTAATGGGTGGAATTGGATTATTTCTTTTAGGTATGTCTTTGATGACTGACAGCTTAAAAGCGATTGCAGGTGAAGCATTGCGACAATGGTTGGTTCGATTTACCAACTCCCCAATAAAAGCTGTTCTATCAGGTATTGGCTTAACCGTAGTAGTACAATCTTCAACAGCAACAACTTTAGCAACAATTGGTTTTGTGAGTGCAGGAGTATTAAGTTTCAGTCATGCAATCGGTGTGATTATCGGAGCAAATATTGGAACAACGAGTACTGGCTGGATGGTGGCATTGTTAGGCCTGAAATTTTCTATAGCCAGTTTTGCCTTACCATTGATTGGGGTTGGCGCTATATTAAAACTATTAGGTAAAGAGAAAATCGCATTTATTGGCTTAACTTTAGCAGGCTTCGGTTTACTGTTTTTTGGCATTCAAATATTACAAGATGCCATGAGTGGTGTTGCTCAATTGATTGATTTGTCACGTTGGGCTGAACCAACATTCATGATGAAATTGATTTTAGTTGCTGTCGGTATTCTCATGACGATTTTGCTTCAATCATCAAGTGCAGCGATTACAACCACATTAGCAGCATTATCGACTCAAACAATTAATTTAGAACAAACTTTAGCATTGGTGATTGGTCAAAATGTAGGAACGGTTGCCACAGCAATTTTAGCTGCGATTGGCGCGACTACAAGTGCTAAGCGTACAGCCGCAGTACATGTTATCTTTAATGTAGTAACAGCCGTTTTTGCATTTTTTCTATTGTCTCCTGCATTTATGTGGGCTTATCAGCATTTTCAATTGATTCACCAACTTGATTCTGTGTTATTAGTTGCTGCATTTCATACAGCATTTAGTTTATTAGGTGCATGTATTTTTATGCCACTTTTACCTAAGTTTGAACAACTGATTATTCGACTGCTTCCAGAACAAGAGCCAACGACAACACGTTATTTGGATGAGTCACTTTATAGTGTTCCTGCATTGGCGATTGCAGCAGCAGAGCGAGCATTGTTGAAGTCGATTGCTGATATGTATAAGGTTTTGACTCGAAGCATTCGGGGAGAGATTATTGCTTCATTGGTTAATACAGATGAATATGATCGGACTCTTGCAAAAGTTGAACATTATTTAGAAGAAATGTCTGTTCCTCAATCAAGCAGCGACCAGCATCGATTTATTATTTTGTTGAGGTTAGTGGTATATGTTCGAGTGCTCAAAAATGATCTAGCTGAGGTTGCAAATATTGAATCAATTCAGAAGCAAGATTCCATCTATGACTTAGCACAGCGTTTTGCCACGATTCTTGAGCAAAATATTCATTATTTATTGCAAGAACCTTTTGCAAATTTACCGAAAGGGCTAGTGAATGATCTCACTGCCATCGCCGAAGAAATGAAAGATAAACAGGAATTCGTGAGGCAGAAGCTTATAGAGGATTCTTCTCAAAGAAATGTGTCTGCAACATATACACTAGAGCTTTTGGCCGCACAACGATGGTTAGAGCATTTGGTGGTTCACTGTAGCCGTGTTGCAATCTTATTGGGTGATACAGAGCAAGAGTTGGTGGATGAAGAGTTAAGTTTAGTGGAATAAATTTTAGTTTGAGATACGTTTAATGATGATATTATGATTCTAAATATCTACTTTAAAATCATAATAATATGAGAAGAAAACTCTACTTAGATTATGTGCTCTATGCATTAATAAGCTGTTGCTTAGTGGTTGGATATACCTATATTCGTGGCGAATCGTTCCAGTGGTTGTACTTAGTAATATCTTTCATTTTTGGTATTCTTTTCATGACTTTTGTGATTGTAAGATTGCCAATTTTTAATCAGCATTATGCGCAAAGTGCTTATCCACGCAATCTGATTATTCCTACAAAACCTATGAATAGGGCAAATCAGCGAGCAGCACCAGTGATGTCAAGTTTATTAACAGGTATCGTCTTAGGTGTGACCTTTTATAGCTTTGGGGTTGAACAGTTTAAAGTTGAATGCTTTGTCGGAGCTATTGCTTCTGGTGTAATGAGTTTTTATTTTGAACCCAAAGTATAATTCGCCTAAACATCTAGTTTTTTCATAAAAGATAAAGTTTTCTACTTTTCTCCTCAGCTGACACGCCTATAATGATTGAGAATCATTCCAAATCTAATAAGGAAATAACATGTCTACCGATCAACAATTTCCAACACCTGCCAACTTAGGGATCGCAGTTTATTCAAATAATGCGGAAGCGATTGGTAATACACCTTTAGTTCGCATCAATCGTCTCATTAAAACTGGCGCAACTGTATTGGCAAAAGTTGAAAGCCGTAACCCTGCATTCTCAGTGAAATGCCGTATTGGTGCAGCGTTGATTGCAGATGCGGAAAAACGTGGTGTACTGAAAGCAGGCATGCAGATTGTTGAACCAACCAGTGGTAATACAGGCATTGCTTTGGCATTCGTTGCAGCAGCAAAAGGTTATCCAATTACCTTAACTATGCCTGCAAGTATGAGTCTAGAGCGTAGAAAAGTATTAAAAGCTCTAGGTGCAAATCTTGTACTGACTGAGCCTGCTAAAGGCATGAAAGGTGCAGTAGATGAAGCAGTTCGTTTAGCGACTGAGAACCCTGAACTTTATTTCCTACCACAACAATTTGAAAACCCAGCCAATCCTCAAATTCATGTCGATACGACTGGTCCTGAAATCTGGCAAGCAACCAATGGACAAGTTGATATTCTTGTCGCTGGTGTTGGTACTGGCGGTACGATTACAGGTATTTCACGCTATTTTGAGCAAGTTCAGAATAAGCCAATTTATTCTGTTGCCGTTGAACCTGCTGAGTCTCCAATCATTACACAAACAAAAAATGGTGAAAGCATTACACCTGCACCGCACAAGATTCAAGGGATCGGAGCAAACTTCATTCCTAAGAACTTAGATTTAGATTTGGTCGATGAAGTTGTACCTGTAAACAGTGCTGATGCGATTGAATGGGCACGAAAATGTGCTACTCAAGAAGGCATCTTGGTCGGTATTTCTAGTGGTGCAGCTTTGGCCGCAGCTGCTCAGATTGCAGAGCGTCCTGAAAATGCAGGCAAAACTATTGTTGTGATCCTTCCAGATAGTGGCGAGCGTTATTTATCCTCAGTACTTTTTGAAGGTTTATTTGACGAAGCTTAATTGGTTAAGCTGCCAAAAAACCATGCTTTCAAGCATGGTTTTTTATTGAAGTTAGAGTGCTTTCTTTAAGGTTTTTTCATGTCGTTTGACTGAGCGTGCGTATTTTTTTGCTTTGTGGCGTGTCCAAAAACTACGTTTATAACCTGTTGGTCCAACATTGTAATAAGCAACGGCTTTTGACCAACTTCCAGCAGACTTATAGTAACTTGCCAATACAAATGCACCACAATTGACATTGACTGTTTCATCGTACAGATTGCCTGGGCAAGATTGACGCCAATGGCTTGGAATAATTTGGGTTAAACCGACTGCACCCGTTGGGGAGCGTGCAGAACTGTTATAGTTTGACTCTTGGCGAATTAGTGCTGCGAGTAGCGTGGGTGATACATCATAACGATCGGCACTTTGCACAATAATCGGCGAGATACGATTTGCAGTATTGGGTGATACAGAATAAGCAGTTTGTAATCCTGAAGATAATTGAGTAGAGCGATGGGTAAATGATCCACTAAGACTGCTACATGCACTCATGCTGATGGCAATCACAACAAGACTGATTTTTAAAAACACTGAGCTTAGATTTTTAAAGGTGATATGTTGATCAGACGTAGATGTAATTTGCAAAATATTGAACCGTCAAATGAAGCTCTATGGATGGTATTAATTCAATTTGAATGAGTCAAGGCGGTTATTTTATCATGTTGATAAACTTAAAATTCAGTTTGTAAAAAAGCCCCGATATCCTGTCGAGGCTTTTTTATATTTGGTTTCTTGCCGTTAACTCCTGTCAACGACCACGTCCTGTGCTTCTTGTTGTTCTGAATGAGACTTCCTATCTCTTTATGATTCTTATGATAGAGCTTTATACTTTAGTCGTATATTCGCCAATCACTGCAACCTGTGTACGTTTAAACTTACATGGCTTCTTTTAAGGCTTGCTCATGGCGTTTTACCGAGCTGGCATATTTATGCGCCTGTTGTCGCATATAGAGGCTTCTTTTATAGCCTGTAGGTCCTACATTGTAGTAACCCAATGCTTTGATCCAATCACCTGTAGATTCATAGTAACGAGAGAGAATATACGCACCACAATTAATATTGATTTGCTCATCATAAAGATTACCCGGACAGGTCTGTTGCCAAAACTTAGGGCGAACTTGAGTTAAACCAACCGCATCTGCGGATGATTTTGCGTTGCTAATATAGCTTGATTCTTGGCGGATGAGAGCTGCGAGTAAATGTGGTGAGATGTTATAGCGATCAGCAGTTTGTAAAATAATAGGTGCAACACGATTTGCAGTGGTGGGATGAACCGAATAAGCGTTTTGAATGCCCGTAGAAAACTGCTGAGAATGGTTGACTGTTGGTGCTTTAGTGGTGCTACAGGCAACGGTTAAATATGAGCTTAAAAAAAGGATACACAACTTCAGACACGTATTTTGGAATCGAGAAAAAGAGAACTTGTTGTAAGTTATCATCGTTGAAAAAGTTTAACCATCATATAAAAAACAAGCGGATAGTATGGAGGTCAACTTATTGAGTCAATGGTAGCTGTTTAGCTAAATCGTTTGTTTTTATATCTTCAGCTTGATCTAGTACACATAAAAAAAGCCCTGACATCCTGTCGAGGCTTTTTCATATTTGTTTCTTGCCGTCGACTCCTGTCAACGACCACACCCTGTGCATCTTGTTATTCTGAATGAGACATCCTATCTCTTTATGGTTTTATAGTAAGCGAAAAATATTTGGGAGCATATTCGTCAATTGCCACAGCTGGCTGTACGTTAAAACCTACAAAAGATCTTAAAAAGATTCTAACGATCTTTAAGAATAAAATTCACGATTCTTTGAGCAATAGGTGCACAGACCAATACACTTGGAAAAGCAAACATCCAAGCAATAATCCATGCTGACATCCACATTGAAAAGAAGCGATCAATAAAACCAACTGCTTTAAGCGTGGTAATTCCTGAAATCAAAAAAGACATCATACAAGACAAAATGAATGGAAATAAAAGCCTTGAAGCCTTCATCAGTTAACCCCTTGGTATGCATTTAAGGTAAATGCAATGTTTTGCCCAAATAATTGAGCCGTTTTAATATCACCAACATCGAATGCATGAGCTGCACTGGCATGTTCGGCTTGAGCCATTAATCCAGACCATGAACCTAATCGATTGACTGCCTCAGTATAGGCAACGCCATGATGTTGGCTCGGTCGTATTGGATTGCCGACCCATATCATACCGTGTTGCATACAAAAGGTGAAAAGTGAAATAAGCGTTGACTGTTTACCTTCTGTAGGAAGAGATGAGACCGTAAATCCTGCCGATAATTTTCCTTTAAAGCTTTGTTTTTTCCATAAAGGGCCAGCGCAACCCCGAGTTGAATTCGCTCGGCGATAAATCGGGTATGACCTTGATGACTATGATAAATAATTGCGATTGATTTCATGATTGAGGCCCTTAATTGAATAATTGTAAAAATTTGGCTGCGAGATATAAACCACATCCAAAAATACAGTGGTTGATGAGGCTTTTAAGACGGTTGAGCCAAGCCTCTGGAGTATTTGCAGCAGCTATACCAGCACCCATAGCAGGTTGCATAATCAAAAAGGGAACTAGCACCGTGATCAGGCCGAAAGCGAAAGCGCTATAAAACTGTGGCTGAATGAGCCAAGTTTCCCCCGCGAAAAGAATAAAAATAAAAGCAAATAAGACGCCGACACTGTAATGCGTACACCAACCCAATAGAGATTCATGTTGAATCTGAGGGCTTTGGCTAATCGGGTGATGTCGAATTTTTCCTTTAAATATCCCACCGATCCAACGTCCCAATAAGGCGAAATTTAAAGTCGGAATATTCAGTTGCATTAGGATGAATAACCAAATATCCATGACAATTGTTGCACCAATACCTAAGACGAGTATCTGAAATAATTGCTCGAAAAAGTTCATGAATTCACCTCAATTCCATCTCTAAAAATGTGATAAATTCATTGTGCAAGTTCAAGTCAACTTGAAGTCAAGAGGTATTTATGGATATTGGTGAAGTCGCAAAAAAAGCGAATGTTGCTCCTTCAACTTTACGTTTTTACGAAGAGAAAGGATTAATCAAATCTATTGGGCGACAAGGTTTGCGTCGTCAATATGCCAAACAAGTTTTAGATCAGTTAGCATTGATTGCATTGGGGCGGGCAGCAGGCTTTTGTTTAGATGAAATTGCAACAATGTTTGGACAGGATGGTCAGCCAGAGCTAGATAGAGGCTTGTTGAATGAAAAAGCCGAACAGCTCGAGAAGATGACACGACGGCTACATTTCATTAGTGAAGGTTTAAGGCATGCGGCAGTTTGCCCCGCTGAGAATCACATGCAATGCCCAACGTTTCAAAATTTTTTAAAAGCCGCAATTGCAGGAGAATATCAGCCGACCAAGCTGTAGCAAAAGTATCCGAGTAAATAGGCATGTCATTGTATCGCCATAAAGATTTCATTTTATTGAAGTCAAAGTTTCATAAAAACTTGTTCTAATTTTCTTAATTTTTTTACCAAACGTATAAAATGATGAACAAGAAAACTGTATTGGCTTTGATCTGTGCGACAACTTTTGGATTAAGCGCCTGTAATGATGATAACCAAGATCAAAATACATCAATAGAAAAAGTCACTGAGCCAACTTTGGTTTCTTTTGCCAAACTTCCTGTTGAAACTTACGCAGCTGGCCCTGATTCTGGTCAAGCAGTTCAAGGTGCCAATGGCATTTATCCACCCTTTAAAGGACAGCCTGTACAAGGTTTTTCTGCTGCACTGAAAAACGATGATGGCAGCTATATGGCGATGTCTGATAATGGTTTTGGTACACAAGATAATTCAGCGGATTATTTACTTAGAATTTATAAGCTAAAAGCTGATTTTAAAACTAAGTCGAAAGGAACTGGACAAGTCGAAGTACAAAGCTTTATTCAGTTACGTGACCCGAATAAGCGCATTCCATTTGATATTGTGAATGGCAATACCGCTGAGCGCTTATTGACAGGTGCAGATTTTGACCCTGAGTCTATGCAACGCACAGCAGATGGAACATATTGGATTGGTGACGAATTTGGCCCATATTTACTTCATTTTTCCGCTGAAGGTGTCTTGCTCGATGCGCCTATTCCTCTGCCGAATCCATTGAATCCAGCGCAAGAATTACGTTCACCACAAAATCAACTCAACAAAGCCAATATCAATTATGTTGAACCATTGGTTCCACAGAGTGGTGGTTTTGAGGGAATGGCAATTTCTCCAGATGGAAAATATTTATATCCATTGCTTGAGAAGCCATTGAAGTCGATTCGAGAAGGTGAGCGTTTATTATTAATTTCTCAGTTTGATGTGCAGAAAAAAGCTTATACAGGGCAATATTATTGGTTCGCTTTAGATAGTAAAGCCACGAATATCGGTGATTTCCAGTTGTTCAATGACAAAGAAGGCATCATCATTGAGCGTGATGCCAGCCAAAATAATTTAGGTGGCTATAAGAAATTAATCAAGATTAAGTTTAATGATGCAACTCAAACGGTAGCGCGTGAAGACTTGGTTGATTTAATGAAGATTGCCAATCCAAATGCTTTATATGGTGCTGCACGAGAAGGTGATATTGGTACAGACCGTATTTTTGCATTTCCATTTGAAACGATCGAAGATGTGATTATCGAAAATGGTACAACGTTGACTGTTCTGAATGATAATAATTTTCCGGGCTCAACGGGACGTAATGCCAAACAGGCGGATGATAATGAAATTATTCAAATTCGTTTGCCAAAAGCACTATTTTAAACTTTAGGTCAAAAATGGCCGAAATGATCATTTCTCATTTTGGTTGAAAGCGTATACTGATCAGGCATAAGGAGTCGTAATGTCTGAGTCAGTTATACGCGCAACTCATATCGAATATGGTTCGAAATCGTTTACAGCGATTTTATGGTCATTGTTCTTTGCTGGTTTTGCTTCATTTTCATCGTTGTACTGTGTGCAGCCAATGATGCCAATTTTTGCAAAGTTCTTTGATGTGACTCCGACACAAAGTAGTTTACCTCTTTCTTTTTCAACAATTGCGCTCGCAATCGGCTTGTTATTTACAGGCTTTATTTCTGATCGGTTTGGACGTAAACCGATCATGGTGTTCGCTTTATTTCTCGTCTCTGTGCTGTTACTGGTCAGTGCATCTTTTCCTGTTTGGGAAATCTTTCTCACGACTCGTATTTTTATTGGCTTGGCAGTCAGTGGCGTTGCCGCAGTCGCAATGACTTATATCGGTGAGGAAATAGCTCAGAACGATATTGGCTTTGCCATGGGATTATATATTTCGGGCACGGCGATAGGTGGTATGGGCGGACGTTTGATAGCTGGGGTCTTGGTTGACTTTATTTCTTGGCAGTCTGCAACGTATATCATCGGTTTTTTAAACTTTATTATTGCGTGTCTATTTTATTTATTATTGCCGAAATCACAGCATTTTAAACCGTATCCATTCCGTTTTTCGCGTTTTAAAGCGGCATTTGAACAGAACCTGAAAGATCCGAAATTGCGTATTTTATTTGCGCAAGGCTTTATCTTAATGGGTTGTTTGGTGACTGTATTTAACTATATCAGTTATCACCTGTTAGAAGCACCATTTCATTTGTCACAAACATGGATTGGTCTGATTTCGATTGCTTATTTAGCGGGTATTTATAGCTCTCCTAAAGCGGCGAAATGGGGCTTTCAGTATGGGCGCGATAAAGTGCTTCCTATTTTACTGTTGACTATGATGGTAGGTTTGCTGATTACCTTGATTCCAACACTTTGGGCGATCTTACTTGGCTTAACGATTTTTACTTTTTCTTTCTTTGCCGCACATTCAACCGCCAGTAGTTGGGTTTCAGTACAAGCCGTACAGTATCGTGCAGTCGCATCTTCTTTATATCTGTTCTGTTATTACATTGGTTCAAGTTTACTTGGTAGTAGTGGCGGCTTGATTTGGGAAAATTTTGGTTGGGTTGGGATCAATTTCAGTGTCGGGATGGTATTGGTGCTTGGGCTAATTTTAGCGGCTCATCTTAAACGCTTATAAGATATTCTATTTACTAGAATTTGTACTAATTAACTAAATTTTAACAAGGATAATAAATTTGAATCATTTAGAAAGTTTGATTGCGGAATATTATGATTGGAAGGGATATTTGGTTAAGAAGAATCTGAAAGTTGGGAAGTTGAGTCATGGTGGCTGGGAAATGGAACTGGATATTATTGCTTTTAATCCAATTACTCAGCATTTAATCCATATTGAGCCATCTATAGATGCATATTCGTGGGAAATTAGAGAAAGTAGATTTAAGAAGAAGTTTGAGTCGGGTGAAAAATATATGTTTAGTAATGTTTTTCCATGGTTGGATGAAAACACACCCGTTGAGAGAATTATTGTTTTACCTGCACATTCGGCTGGTCGGGATTATTTATGTGGAGCTAAAATCTTTTCGCTAGATGAGTTTATGCTCAAGATAAAGAATGACATTATGAAATGCGGAAAGATGGCAAGAAATGCAATTCCTGAGCAATATCCGTTATTAAGAACTATTCAGTTGGTAACGAATGGTTATTACAGGCCTCATTGATAGCTGCGCTTGAAAATTTATAGATTGTGATTAAACTTTATACAAATAATTTGTTATCTCCTTGTTCTTGGATGTTTTATAAACAAGGAAAATGAATGAAATTCATGTTAAAATGATCGGCTTTCATTTTAGGGGCTAAAATACCACCAGCCCCGATAGATGTCTCTCCTCCATCTGCTAGCCGAGATTCGCAAGCCATGTCTACTGCCTACACCATGCAGACCGCGCCAAAAGCGCTGTTTGATTACGACAAATATTGGGCGTCGTGTTTTGAACCCGCACCATTTTTGCCGATGTCACGAGAAGAAATGGATCTGCTCGGTTGGGATGCATGTGACTTCATTTTGGTGTGTGGTGATGCTTATATCGACCATCCTTCATTCGTATCAGGTGTGATTGGACGTGTACTTGAAGCACAAGGTTTCCGAGTTGGGATTATTGCGCAACCCGATTGGACCAATGTTGAAAGTTTCCGAGTATTAGGTAAACCAACAATCGCATGGGGTGTCACAGCGGGCAACATGGATTCGATGATTAACCGTTATACGGCTGATCGTAAGATCCGTTCTGATGATGCATATTCTCCAAACAATGAAGCGAATAAGCGACCAGACCGTGCGGCAACGGTTTACTGTCAGCGTTGTCGTGAAGCGTTTCCTGACGTTCCAGTGTTATTGGGTGGTATTGAAGGCAGCTTGCGTCGTATTGCACATTATGATTACTGGTCAGACAAGGTTCGCCGTTCGATTTTAATGGACTCGAAAGCAGATCTGTTGATGTATGGTAATGGTGAGCGTGCCATTATTGACGTCATGCATCGTTTAGCCAAAGGTGAGAAAATCCACGAGATTACGGATGTTCGTGGTACAGCATTTATTATTAATAAACATAACAAAGCATCTAAAGCAAAATTCGTTGAAATTGCTAGTAATGACATCGATACCATTGGACGTGTTGATCCAATTATCAATCCCTATGTGATGACTGAAGATATTGATGGCTGTGAAGTTGAAAAAGAAAAAGGCAACTCACTGGCACAATATCAAAATTTCCAAAAAGAAATCGTTGCCAATCCAATCGTACGCGAAGGCGATAATTTAGACCCTGATACTCAGATCGTACAATTAAAGCCTGCACCATCAAAAGCAATTAAACATAAGCTGCCGCCGCGTGAATTGGCAGTGATTCGTTTGCCTTCGTTTGAAGAAGTTGCTGATGATCAAGTACTTTATGCACATGCGAACCGTATTTTGCATTTGGAAACCAATCCAGGGAATGCGCGTGCCTTGGTGCAACGTCACGGTGAGCGTGATGTTTGGATTAATCCACCACCAATTCCGCTAACGACTGAGGAAATGGACTACGTATTTGATTTACCCTATGCACGATTACCACATCCTGCGTATGGCAATGCACGATTCCCTGCATTTGATATGATCAAATTCTCGGTCAATATTATGCGTGGTTGTTTTGGCGGTTGTACGTTCTGTTCGATCACTGAACATGAAGGTCGTATTATCCAAAACCGTTCGGAAGATTCGATTTTACGTGAAATTGAAAAAATCCGTGACACTGCACCCAACTTCACTGGGATTATCTCGGATTTAGGTGGGCCTACGGCAAACATGTATCGTTTGCACTGTAACGATCCTGAAATTGAAAAGAACTGTCGTAAACCATCCTGTGTCTATCCGGGTGTGTGTCAAAACTTACATACCGATCATGCACCATTGGTTCAACTGTATCGTAAAGCGCGTGAAATCAAAGGTGTGAAGAAGATTCTGATTGGTTCTGGTCTGCGTTATGACCTCGCGGTACTCAACCCTGAATATGTGAAAGAATTGGTACAGCACCATGTCGGCGGTTATCTGAAAATTGCGCCTGAACATACCGAAAATGGCCCATTATCGAAGATGATGAAACCGGGGATTGGGACGTATGATCGCTTCAAGCAAATGTTTGAGCGTTTCAGTAAAGAAGCAGGTAAGGAACAATATTTAATTCCTTACTTTATTGCTGCACATCCGGGGACCACGGATTACGACATGATGAACTTGGCGATTTGGTTGAAGAAGAATGGCTTCCGTGCCGATCAGGTACAAACCTTCTATCCATCACCAATGGCAACTGCGACCACAATGTATTACTCAGGCAAAAATCCGTTGTCTAAAGTGGCGCGTTATACCGAGAATGTCGATATTGTGAAGGGTGAAAAACGTCGCCGTCTGCACAAAGCATTCTTACGTTACCATGATCCAAATAACTGGCCATTGTTACGTGAAGCTTTGAAAGAAATGGGTCGTTCAGATCTCATTGGTAACTCAAAGCAACATTTGATTCCAACCTATCAACCACAAGGTACGGCTGAGGGTGAATATAAGTCAGCGCGTAAGAAGAATTCGAGTGTTGCGGGGGATTCTGCAAAACGTAATGGTCAAAAAAATCAGTCACGTTCGCAGTCAGGTCAAAAACGTCCACAAAAAGGACAGGTTTTAACTCAACATAATGGTTTACCGCCTCGCGAAACAGGTGAGAAAAGACCATTTTCAGGAAAGCCTAAACAGAAAGCCAAAGCACAGCGCTAACTGAACAAAAGAAGGCATTCAATAGAATGCCTTCTTTTTAAGTAATATTGTGAGTTGTGTCACATCGGCTTTAATTTTTCATAACGCAATAGAAACATATACTGACAATATCAACTTGAATATTTACTGCTCGATGATTATAAATAAAGGGGCAGCAAACTTTTACGACTTTGGTCGGCTTGTAAAAAAGGATGAATAATTTTAAGTTTGTCTTGCTAAAATGACTTTGCTATCGCTTGCTTTTGACTAAAAAAGTATTGATTAAAAAAATTGGCATCATAGCCAAAATGATTATAAAAAATCTAAAGGATTGGTTAGAAATGTATTATTTCATAACAATAGTAGGATTGCTGCTAATTGCAGCACTTGTGCTTCGGCGTTTACATCAAAATCAACGTCAAGACAGCCCCTTAAAGAGACGTGGTATTCTCACCATTTCAGAACAGATCACCTTGATGCGTCTTCAGGCTGTGTTACCAAGACATACGATTTTAGCGCATGTGTCTTTTGATGCATTATTGACGACTAAATACGCTCATACACGCCGTAAATATCAAGGTTTAGTTGCTGATTTCGTTGTATTGGATCAACAACATCAGGTTTTGGTTGTGATTGAGATTGTTGATGAGTCTTATGTGAACCGCCTTCATCAAAAACATTACCAAGATAGTTTGCTTGAGCTGGCTGGTTATCGAGTCTTGCGTTATAGCAGTATTCCAACCGAGCAAGAGTTATGTGATGATTTGGTATCTGATCCATTAGAACCAAATACCACAATTTCGACAGTATCAACAGGTATGGTACAAGCAGAACATATCATGAAATATAATATGTTCGCTGCAAAGTCTTAATCTGGCTTCACGGCTGTGACCGTCATTTCAACTAAAACATCAGGTGCATACAGTTTAGATTCTACGCAGGTACGTGCTGGGGGGTGTCCCTCAGCAATCCATGCATCCCATACTGCATTCATGGCTGCATAATCCTTCTCAATGTCTTTTAAAAAAATCAGCACGGATAAAATATGTGTTTTATCTGTTCCTGCTTCTGCAAGTAAACGATCAATATTGTCTAAGGTCTGCTGTGTCTGTGCAGCAGCATCTACACTGGTATCATCTGCAAGCTGACCTGCCAAATGAACTAAATTTCCTGAGATTGCGACTTCACAAAAACGAGAGGTGACATGTAGTCGTTGCACAGACATTTTATGTTCCTAATAAGAATAGATTTTGTTTGATTGTAATAGATGAGATAAACCTAGAGTGTAAATTTGTTTTAAGTCAAATCCTAAAAGCTTGTATTTCCATCAAGTGACGTTGATAGAAAAATAAAGCACAGCGTTGTTGTGGACAGACAATCAAGCTGCCCAAATTTAAAAATTGAATATTGGCATGTCGTAGTTGATTTAAACAGGTTGCGATTGAGCTATGCAGAGGGCACAGTTGTTTCAGTTGACTAATCGTTGCATAAGCGCTGTGATACATATCATTATTCCTTTTCAATTTTGAAAAAATGGGCGAAATCGCTTCGCCCAATGATGATTTATGTGCTTTGTTGTTCAGATTGATACCAGTTGACATGACGTGTAATGAACATGACGCAGGCGATGAGAATAAAGGAGAGGATGGAACCAAATAAGAAGGTCTTACCGCTAGATTGTAGTAATAGATACATCATGCTGTACAAAATGCTTAGCAGAACTCCAAATAAAAATGCGGCTTTAAATCCTTTAACGACGAAATACAAATACCATGTGATTAAGCCAATACAAGCGATTGCCGCGATCAGATATGCCCAAGCGAATGCATAGTATTCACTGATTGAAAGCAATAAAACAAAGAATACGCCTTGTGCCATCGCAACAAGTGCATATTGGATGGGATGGATTTTTAGTTGTTTTAAAACTTCGAATAAAAAGAAGCATCCAAAGGTAATAATGATGACCATAACACCATATTTAATGGCACGATCTGTTTGTGTATAGATGTTTACAGGGTCTAGAAATTGAGTAGAAATACCAGAAATATTGGCTCTGGATGCATTACTTTCATATTGATTGTCTGGATTTTCTCTAGAATTTAGCGCTTGATAGAAACATTGGCTATTTTCACATAGGGCGATACGATCCAAATTTCGCTTACCTAATGCGATATTTTTCCAGTCAGCCTGAAAGTGGTTTTTCTGATTGAGTTTTTTGAATGGCAAACTTTGTCCATCATATTTTACATCGCTCCAATTCCCTTGAGCTTGATAGGTCATTTCATAGCTGGTTGGAATAAAACTAAATTCACTGAGTCCTTCAAGTTCAAACTGTAGATTAAACTTAAAGCCTTGTTGAAATTTTTGAATCAGTTCTGGATATTGTTGAGTGGTAACATGCATTAAATCAAAGCTGTTTTTCCCTTGACTTTGTTCATAAAAATCAAATTTATAGGTCTTATTTTCAATGTTTAGAATAGGTTTGGCATTGAGTCCACGAGCATCTTGAATCGGGAAGATGATTTCGGCTTGGTCCCATAGATAATGACGTTGAGATTTATTATCGATTGCTTTAAAAGAACCTTTGCCTGACATTGAATTTTGATAGCTAATCGCTTTGTAAATTGTGCGCTTATATGTATTATCGGATACTTTGAATTGTGCACGCCAGTCAGTAGATTCTGCACCTAGAACAATAAAAAGAGTTTGGTTGCAGCTATAGGTTTTCTTTTCCTCATTTGTACAGGTTGTTTCAACTTGATAAGGCAGCTTTAAGTAAGGTGCAATGATTTGTTGTGGTCGAATCTGTTCGTTCGCAATATCATTGATTACTTGTTGTTGATAGCTCTGACGTTCAGAAACAAGATTGGAAATAAACAGAAGTCCAATATAAAAAATGAAAATCAAGAACAGAATTGCTCCGATTTTAAGATGAATAAAGTTACGGCGCATGGTGGATTCCATTGTCATAGTGATATGACAAGTATTCCAAGGTGATATGCGTTTTGAATGCGCTAGATTTGAAGCTTATGTGAAGTTTATATGAAGTGTCAGTGTGACCAGTACGCCAGAGTGATGATTCTCTAAGAAATCGAGAGTATTTGCAGAGATATTTTGAATCGTAATTTTACCTTGATGTTGCTGAATAATGTGTTGAACAATACTTAAACCAATCCCTGTACTACGTTGCTGATTATGTGGCCGAGGCAATGAAAAATAAGTCTCAAAAATACGATTTATCGCGTATGAAGGGATAGACTCTCCCTCATTAAAAAATAAAATTTCGATTTGATGATTCGCATGATCTTGTTTGAGATGAACTGCTATTTTTCCATCGGGAGGGCAAAAGTCTCTTGCATTATCAAGTAGATTATTTAGCGCCTGTTTCAGCCAAAAGGGATCGGCATATATGCTGCAATATTCAGGTAGTTCCAGTTGAATATGGAGATTTTTGAGTTGTAAGGCACTATTTTGCTGTAAAAAGCATTGTCTTAATAATAGGCAGAGATCTAATGTTTGGAACTCAAGCGCATGATCATTTTTTTCTAACCGAGTTAACAAAAGCATTCGTTCGATCAAAGACTGTAAGCGTTGACTTTGCTGCATGATATGTTGTGCAAATTGCTGTTGATCTGCTGGAGGTAGATCATCTTGCAATAGCTCTGCACTGGCTTGAATGGCAGTCAGTGGGCTTTTTAGCTCGTGCGTTAATGTATTGACGTAATTTTCAACATAGGCTTTATCTTCAAGTTTCTCACGCATTTCACTGAGTGCTTGAGTCACTTGATTGAGTTCTTTGGCTGAATAAAAGAATGGGGCTTGATTCACGGGTGCAAGTGCTTGCGCATAACGGCGGACTCGATCAATACTATGTTTAAGCCAATACGCCACTATACTGGCAAGCAAAAGGCTGAGCGCTGCTATCCAAAGTGCTTGATAAATCAATTGCTGTTCTGCACGAGCAATATAGGGCTGTACTGACTGGTTGGGCTTACCGATACTGACGACGCCGAGCAACTGTTGTTTATAAATAATTGGTGCGGCGATATGCATCACACTACTATTGCGGTCATCAGGGTTCGTTGCTGTAGAGCGCGCGCCGTATTTGCCACGTAGGGTTAGGTAAACATCATTCCATTTAGAGTAATCTTGTCCAACCGCTTTCCCTTCGGAATCATAAATCACAATACCATGCTGATCAGTAATATAAAGCTGTTGGTTAATTTGATTTTTTTTATGTTGCCAAATCGTCGCATCAAGTTGACGTGATAATGCAGCTTGAATTTTCTGATCGAACTCAGGGGTATTTACTTGTTGTTGATGGACATCTTCCGCAATGAGTTGCGCAATAATATTGGCATTTTCAGCCAGTGTATCTTCAACCACTTGTCGTACATTGGGTTTCACTTGTTGAGTCAGGGTATAGGCAATAAAGCTGAGACTCAGTACCACGACCAAGCTAAAGAAAAACCAAATGCGGATAAAGATAGACATATTATGATGACATCAAAATTTAGGATATGAAGGGAAGTGTTATTTTCTTTGCTTCAATCTCGAATAGATCACCTGATTGTATTTCGATGATTATCCGTGAATTGCCATTTTCTAAAATAGAAAAATCTAAAATTTGATTGATAGAGATACTTTTACCCCATTCAGTGTTATTAGCAATATGAAAGCTTTTAAATTTTTCAGCAATGAGTGTGACATCTTCATATTGGTTATTCTTGAGATGAACTGCAAGATTTGATTTAATCCAATCTATATGAATGGAGATAAGTGACCAATCATGCATAATGTTATTTTCTTCATCTGTGATGATTTATAAGTATACTGTTTATTAAGTATACTTTAAGTTAAAAATTAAACTAATCTCTGTATTTATAGATTTCTATGAATTTCAGGCATTGGTGCTCTTTATCCTTTTTGAGTTCTATTACGATTGGATTGATCCAAGTTTTTGAAAAGTATGCTGGAAGATTATTGGGTGAGCCTTCAATAATAATTATGGATTTGGAAGTAGAGCTTTGTGTTATTTTAAAATAACGCTGATTTATAACTTCATTCGTTCCATAATTTTTTATGGCAATATATTTAACAATATTTTCTAAATCATTCTTTGATTGATATGAGTAACAGTTTTCATCTAATTTTTTTATGTCATTATTAGATATATTTTTTATCAAAATAATTTTATATGAGTATATATATGTAAAATAAAGAAATGAAGTAAATATTAATATATATGCTGAAATTTTCAAATTAAAGCTCATAGTATGATTCATTTATTATGTTGAAACTCGAACTAAACTATACCCAAACCCTCGATGTGTCCGAATAGGATCATCAGGGGTAATCTGTTTAAGCTTTTGCCTTAAACTTTTGATATGTGTATCCACCGTTCGTTCTAAACTATGCTCAGGATGTTCCCAAATATGATCCATGAGCTGTTGACGGCTAAACACTTGTTCAGGATGCTGGATCAGTAAAAATAACAAACGATATTCATAACGCGTCAGCTGCAACATTTGTCCATGATATTGAATTTGTAGAGATTGCGGATTACATATCCACGTAGCGGAGTGTGGCGTAATTTCTGTTTGAATGATTGGTGGTTGTGGTGGGGTATTTTGAGCTTGTACTTCCATTCTGCGCCATACTGCTTTAATTCTTGCCACAATTTCACGTGCACTAAAAGGCTTGGTACAATAATCATCAGCACCGATTTCTAAACCGACAACCCGATCAATTTCATCATCGCGAGCCGTTAAAAATAATAAAGGTGTTTGATATTTTTGACGCAGTTGTTTGCAGACTTCAAAACCATTGAGATCAGGTAAACCCACATCTAAAATAATAAAATCAAAAGTCTGTTGAGAGAGTAATTCAAGTGCTTGTGTTCCTGTATTTGCCCAACTGACACTCCAACCTTCACGCTCAAGCGCATAACGTAGCGGTAGAACAATCGCGGCTTCGTCTTCAACACAAAGAATTTGTTTAGGATTCATGATCTCGTTGTAATCAATCGTTTTCTGATTTTATTAAATTGAGTTTATCTGAACTTATTGAGCAATGCAGAAGAATCTAAGAATTTTTATCGCTAGCGGGAAAATGTATGAAGGACACCAAAAGTGCCCTGTAATATTCGGATTTGATCGTCACGCCAACCACAGGAGCAGATGCTAAAAGCGAGGATTTCTTTAGCATGGGCAGGTAACAAGGATAAAGTTACTGCGCTGCCTAGAGTACTGAAAACTGGATAAAAAGCAAACATAAATTTAAGTGAGCACTGTGCTTTTGTGTAAAAAAGCAGCACTACCACAATGAAAGTTGGGATTCTTCCTGAGCTTGTTGAAGTTGATATACACCAACACCGACTAAGCGGAATTGAAAATCAGGATCTATACGCATTTCTTCGAGCAGTTGAATCACAACTTGTTGCAAATCATGTTGTGATTGCAAAGGACTTTTAAAGCTCTTGCTGTGTTGTAGTACCTGAAAATTCTTGAGTTTTAATTTGACGTTTACACCACGCGCTGTAAGTTGTTTTTTATTCAGGCTGCGCCAAACTTGTTCACTGAGCGGTTGCCAAGCATGTTGGCATTGAGCAAGGGTATAGTCATCATCGAAGGTGATTTCTTTTGATATCTGTTGGCGTTCACGCTCTGCTTTTACAGGGCGATGATCAATGCCTTGCGCATATAAATACAGTTGCTTTCCATATTTACCGAAATGATGAATCAGCACATTTTCTTCAATTAGTTGCAGATCACCAAGCGTATGAAGATTGAGCTGATTGAGTTTTTCTTGAGTAACCTTACCGACTCCAGGAATTTTATTCAGCGCTAAATCTTGGATAAATTTTAGGACTTGATGGGGCTTAATCACAAACAAACCATTGGGTTTATTCCAGTCCGATGCAATTTTTGCCAAAAACTTATTTGGAGCAACACCCGCAGAGGCGGTCAGCCCCGTAACGGCAAAAATATCAGCCCGAATTTGTGTCGCAACTTCCGTTGCACTCGGAATATCTTTTAAATTTTCCGTGACATCTAAATAAGCTTCATCTAAAGATAGTGGTTCAATGAGCGCTGTATATTGTTGGAAAATCTGATGAATTTGAGCTGAAACTTCACGATATTTTTCAAAATGTGGTTCGATCACCACAACTTGAGGGCAGAGCTTTTTTGCCTGTCCCATCGACATTGCTGAGCGTAAGCCAAATACACGGGCAGGATAGGACGCTGCTGCGATGACGGCACGAGGATGGTGAGAGGAAATGACCACAGGCAAGTCTTTAAGCTCAGGGCGATCTCTGAGTTCGACTGATGCATAAAAGGCATCCATATCGATATGAATGATTTTGCGCAGTTCATTTGCCATCTTGAATGCCTTGTTCTTTTAAAAACAGAAACCATTCTTTTGGTGATTCTGCATAGACATTTAAGTCCACTGCTTTAGGTACGCCTTGAATTTTACCTTGACTGGTATACTGCCAAAACATCCATTTTCGACCATCTTTCAGTTCAGGTTTTGATTCATAATCTCTCACCCATAAAGGTGTTTGATTAAAATTGCCCATCAATACGATGTGATAAAAGCTTTTAGAAATATAAAAAATGGGCTGTTTACCGTAATGCTTCTGAAGTTGGTCATGCATCACTTGGATTTCTTTAAGCAACTGCTCTTTGGTATAGGTATTAATACAATTACTGTCATATTCGAGATCGATGACAGGCGGTAATGCATCCGTTTTATTGGGCACAGTCGCTATAAAATTTTCTGCTTGAACTTGCCCATCGCGACATAAACGATAGAAGTGATAGGCACCGACATGTAAACCCTGTTCACGCGCTTTTAGCCAGTTTTCTTGAAATTTTCGATCTTTAAAGTCACCACCTTCAGTCGCCTTGAGGTAAACAAACTGATAATGCTGCGGTGAAATTTTTTTCCAATCAATATCACCTTGATGATGAGATACATCAAAACCACGAATTGAATAATCTTTTGCAGATGCTTTCTGTTGGTAGAACAAACCGAAATAGCTCACTAATCCAAGCATGAGTGCTAAACCTACACTGGTGAGCGTTGGATAATACTGGGAAAGTCGTTGTTTCGGTTTTGTCTTGGTCATGGTTGTTCAGTTATGCGATTTCGAGTTGAGTATCAGATTTACAATATTGATCATGCAGTAATTGTACGCGTTTCGCTTTGGGATGGCTGAGTTGGTGACCAAATTGTTCTATAAATCTACAGGATGCATAATTTTGAGCATGTTGTTGATAGTTTTGAACCCAATCTGCTCGTTGTGCAATTCGTCCTTGCTGAACGGGCCATATCCCTTGTCGCAAGCGTTCAACTCCGATACGCCAAGGTTTGGGACTAATGCGAGCACGAAAACAATTTTGATTTTTGCACATGAGGACATAACAACTGTCCGTTGAAATGGCTTGGAATAAGTTTTGTGCTTGTTCGCCCCGAGGATCAAAAGTTTGATGCATAACTAAAATGCGATAACCATTCGGCGTACGATAGACGCGTAAATGCCAATCAGGATGTTGTTGTGAGAAGTGACGGATTTTTTCTAAGGCACGTTGTGCTGGTGTGCCTGTAAATTTGGATTGAATATGGAATAACCATTTACTGATCAGGCCAGTTATAAATAATGCGATGACACATCCAAAGCCGAAGATCCACCAAGAACTCAAGTAAATCGCACACAGGCCGCTCAAGCTGAGCAATGTAAAAAATACAATTGTAGCAAGCTTCGAGCTAGGATGATGGATCAGATCAACATCAGCAAATAACACATCAGGTGTATTGAGGCATAACGCTCCGTAACTATTTCGGGTAATGATGACATCATCCTGTTGGGCAATAATTTCCTCCCGAATCGGTAAACCTTCAGCACCGTTATAAGCGACTTTATGATCGAGTCGGCGAATTTCTTTGTCTTTTTTAAGTTGTTCAGTGGCTTCTGCAACACGTTGTTCAGCATGTTGTTGAGCAGCTTCTAAGTTTTGATCCGACCAACCAAAGCGTTTAATCGTATATTGTCGGCCTTCAAATTTCATTTTAGTTTTCGCTTCAGCCCAATATCGCGGGATGATCATGTGGTTTTCCTTATTGTCATTGTGGGTGTTGGGTTGATCGTTCTTTTTAGTCTGTTGTGTCTTTGGGAATCTGCCAAAACACAAGTGCTGTAATGATGTTGATACAGCCAAGTGTGATCAATGTGGCATGAAATGCGGTGTCGATGGTCGCTGTTGTAAAATGTTGCTCAAATGTATTGATCAGTGTACCTGCTAACGCCACGCCCATACTCATGGATAACATCATGATCATTGATAAGAAACTATTGCCACTACTGGCGTCTTGTTGTGGCAAATCTTTTAAGGTAAATGTATTCATCCCAACAAATTGCAGTGAATTTAAAGTCCCAAAAATAAATAGATGTAGCACTTTCAGCCAAAGGGGAGTTGCCGCTGTCATCAACGAAAAACTGATGATACATAATCCGACTAGCACCGTATTGGTCAGTAAGAAACGACGATAGCCGACATGCTGAATTAAGGGGCGAACAATTGGCTTCGAGAATAAAGAACCCAAAACAGCAGGGATCATCATTAAACCCGTGATAAATGGTTCAAAACCAAAAGCAACTTGTAGCATCAATGGCAAAAGAAACGGAATCGCATTGCTACCTAAGCGTGCGAAGAAGTTGCCAAGCACGCCGATCGAATAGAGTTTGTAGCGGAATAAACGTCCATGGAATAGTGCATTTTGATGGCTATGTGCATGATAGGCATAGCTACAGGTTGCAATCACCCCAACGATTAACAGACTTAGACTGACCCAGTGTGAATACTGCGGTGAGGCAATGTTTTCGATCCCGAGAGATAGTCCAACCATGGCAACCATCAATAAAATAAAACCGCTCAAATCGAAATGTTTTACTGTAGGCTCTTTCTGATTCGGCATGACTTTCAGAGTCATGATCATCCCGAGAATACCCATCGGAATGTTAATCAGGAATATCCAATGCCATGTGCTGACCTCGACCAACCAACCGCCTAAGGAGGGGCCCATTAATGGCCCAAGCAAACCTGCTAAGCTCATTAAGCTCATCGCTGACAAGAATTGCGAACGGGGAATCAATTTGAGTAGCGCCAAACGTCCGACAGGCATCAATAATGCACCGCCAATGCCTTGAATCACACGGAAAAATAGCAGTTGTTCTAAGTTTTGAGATAAACCACAGCCCAGAGAAGCCAAGCTGAAAATGACCATTGCGCTGAGATAAATATTACGAATACCAAAGCGATCCGCCAACCAGCCACTTAACGGAATACAAGCTGCAACGGATAAGACATAGGCCACAATGACACCATGCATTTGCAAGGGATTTTCATTGAGTTGCACTGCCATCGCTGGAATGGCGGTATTGACGATCGTGGTATCCAAGGCTTGCATAAAAAAGCCAATCGACACCAAAAATACCAACAGTCGAAATTCAGGTTGTACAGCTTGATGTGTGGTCGTTGTCATAAGTTGTGACGAATGAAAAGTCAGCTTTAGTTTAAAGCAACTCTGCTTGAAATAAAGCCAAAAATTGTCAAAGAGTCGTCATCGAACTGACATGAAAGTGTCATCGAACTTGCACCTCACAACACTAGATTAGCCATATAAAAGAATTGTATGGAAATTGAGCATGAAATTTAAGATTTCAGTTTTATTGGCAGCAATGCTGTCTGTGGGGTTGGTTGCTTGTAATGATGATAATGACAACCACAACAATACGCCTGAAGTCGTTGAGCCTACGCCTGAGACAATTAAACTCAGTTTATTGGGTCGATATGAAACCAATATATTTGCTCAAAGCGCTGCGGAAATTCCTGCTTATGACGCAGCAACCAAACGTCTATTTGTCGTAAATGCCCAAAAAGGTTTGGTTGATGTATTAGATGTTTCAGCACCTGAAAAGCCTGTGCATATCGCAGAACTTTCTGCACGCGCCTATTTGACAGATTCAGAAGTAAATAGTGTCGCAGTGAAAAATGGAATCGTTGCGATTGCAGTTCAAGCAGCCAATAAAACAGATGTGGGAATTGTCGCATTCTTTAATGCGAGGGATTTGAGTTTTATCAGCAAAGTTGCAGTCGGTGCATTACCTGATATGGTGACTTTTAGCCCTGATGGCAATACGGTACTGGTCGCAAATGAAGCTGAACCGAATGATGATTATTCTATTGATCCTGAAGGTTCGGTCAGCATTATTGATGTGCGTAATATTCAACAACCGAAAGCCAGTGTTGCTGATTTTAAAGCATGGAATAACCAAAAAGCCGATTTGATTGCAAAAGGTGTGCGTATTTTTGGGCCAAATGCAACCGTTGCTCAAGACTTAGAGCCTGAATACATCACGGTCTCTGCTGACAGCAAAACTGCATGGGTGACTTTGCAGGAAAATAACGCAATCGCACGCATTGATCTTGCACAGCAAAAAGTAACGGACATTTACCCATTGGGTTACAAAGATCATGGTCAAGTGGGCAATGAGTTAGATGTCAGTGATAAAGATGGATTGATCAATATTAAAACGTGGGCAGGTCTTGTAGGTATGTACCAACCTGATTCGATTGCCAATTATCAAGCCAATGGGCAAACCTATTTAGTTACTGCAAATGAAGGCGATAGCCGTGAATGGTTGGCTGATGAAGATGCTTATTTTGCAGGGGACACGGCCAAAGGTTATGTTGAAAATATTCGAATGAAACATTTGTTTAATAGCAAAGGTTTTAATGCAGATGGTGATTATCCTGCGCATTTACAGAAGTTTGCGAATGGGGTGAAAGGTGCAAAACTCAATCCAGTCACTTTTGCTTACTGCGGTGCAACAGCGACTGAAGCGGGTGATTGCCGTAAAGACCCGAATCTCGGGCGTTTGAATATTGCATGGAATATGGGTTATCAAACCAATGCCGATGGTTCACCCAAGTTAGATGCCAACGGTTTATTAACCTATGACAAGCTTTATGCATATGGTGCACGTTCATTTAGCATTTGGAATACACAAGGTCAGCTCATTTGGGATTCAGGCAGTGAGTTTGAGAAGAAAACAGCAGAATTGTTCCCAGCGTATTTTAATAGTGATCATGAAGAAGCTGCCTTTGATGACCGTAGTGATAATAAAGGTCCTGAACCTGAAGGAATTGCGGTGGGTGCTATTGGCAAAAAGACCTTCGCATTTATTGGTTTAGAGCGTATGAGTGGCATTATGGTGTATGATATCAGCACGCCAAATCAGCCGAAGTTTATTGAATATTTCAGCACACGTAACTTTGCTGAGGCAGATACAGCGAAACAAGGTGATTTAGGGCCAGAAGGATTAATTTTTATTGCAGCTAAAGATGCACCAAACAGTAAGCCGCTTTTGGTGGTGGGCAATGAAGTGAGTGGTTCAACTGCAATTTACCAAATCAACGTGCAGTAGAGTAGACCCAAAAAAGCGGATCATTTGATCCGCTTTTTTTATCTATTTTTGCTTAAACTTCGATATGTGTCGGTGTGCTGAGATTTTTGATGACACTTGAAATTTGTTCAAGCGTATCGCAGATGATTACTTTCGCGCGATGTTGTGGAGGTAAAAAACCTTCTTCGACAGCATGATCCAGCTGTGCGATCAGTGCGTCATAGAAACGATTCACGTTATAAATGATCATAGGTTTTTGATGTTGGTTGAGCTGTCCCCATGTCGCGATTTCAAGAATTTCTTCGAAAGTTCCTAGACCACCAGGTAATGCAATAAATGCATTTGCACGCTCAGCCATAAGCGCTTTACGTTCATGCATGGTTTTTACAATATGCAGTTCAGTGAGTTGGCTGTGGGCAATTTCATAATCCAGCATAAATTCAGGAATCACACCAACCACTTCACCGCTATGTTCCAGTACAGTATCGGCGACTTGTCCCATTAAGCCGATACTTGCACCGCCATAAACGATACCAAAACCTTGATTGGCAATGTGTTGAGCAAGTTCGATGGCTTTATCACGATAAATAGGTTTATTGCCTGTACGTGAACCGCAATATAAAGCAATAAGAGGTTGAGTTGTTTTTGGGAGAGTAATGGTTTTATTTTCAGTCATTCTTAATACACTATTCATTTCGTTTATTTTCACCTTATCATTTTCATTGTGCTTGTCTAGGCTAAATCACTTTTATGACAGTTTTATGCACATTTTACATACAATGCCTATTTGTCATTGCGAGAAAGAATTTGCAAAAAACATCCATATAAAATAGATGAATTTCACTGGAATCTTGCCTATACTGAAAATCCTTTTATTAATTCATGTCCCTTTATGAGTAGTGGTTGTTGTTGCTCCGCTTTATTCTTATTCCCTAAAAAAAATGTTTTGGCGAAGTCTGCCGATCTTTTAAACTTTCCACTTGATAAAAATATTGCTGCTTTAGCCGAGGAGTCACATCAATGATTCTGGAATGGATGTCTGACCCCGCTGCATGGGTAGGTTTAGCAACGTTGGTGGTGCTCGAAATTGTATTGGGTATTGATAACCTTGTTTTTATTGCAATTTTAGCTGAAAAGCTGCCACCTGAACAACGTAATACTGCGCGTCGCGTTGGTTTGATTCTCGCTTTATTCATGCGCTTGGGACTACTTGCTGCCATCGCATGGGTGGTGACACTTACTGAACCATTGTTCCATATTTTTGATCATGCTTTTTCTGGTCGTGACTTGATCCTATTATTTGGTGGTGTGTTCTTATTATTTAAGGGCACAATGGAGTTACATGAACGAATCGAAGGACACCAAACACTAAAAGAAGAAAACCCCGTACATGCGACGTTCTGGATGGTTATTGTTCAGATTGTAGTTTTGGATGCTGTCTTTTCTTTAGATAGTGTCATTACTGCTGTGGGAATGGTTAAAGATAAAAGTGTAATGATGCTGGCAATGATTATTGCTGTTTGTATTATGCTTTGGGCATCAAAACCGCTGATGGACTTTGTCAATAAGCATCCAACAGTGGTGATTCTGTGTCTTGGCTTCTTAATGATGATTGGTTTCTCATTGGTGGTTGAAGGTTTTGGCTTCCATATTCCTAAAGGTTACTTATACGCAGCGATTGGTTTCTCTGTATTGGTCGAGATGGTTAATCAAACTATGCGCCGTAACCAAGAGAAACTCGTGACGACAACGGACTTGCGTTATCGTACCGCGTCAGCCGTTTTGCGGATGCTCGGTGGTAAAGGCAGTGAAGGGCAGAACAACGAAGCTGAAGATGTTCTGGCAACACAAGCTTATGCCAAAGAAGTTTTTGACGAAGACAATGGTGTGTACCACAGTGTCATGGTGCAAGGTGTTTTAGGTCTATCTGAACGTCCAGTGAAGTCGGTGATGACGCCGCGTCCTGAGCTTGAGTGGTTAGATTTAGAGGCTGAACCTGACGAGTTAAAAGCACGTTTAATGGCAATGACGCATTCGCGTTTGATCGTAGCACGCGGTGAATTAGACAATATCGAAGGTATTGTCCTGACGCATAAAGTACTGAATGAATACATCGAAACAGGGGCAATTGATTTTGCTAAGCATTTACGTGAACCGTTGATTGTTCATGAAAATGCGCAAGTGTTGATGGTGATGGAGCAATTACGTCAAGCACCATTACAAATGGCAATTGTGTTGAATGAATATGGCTCGATTGAAGGGATTGCCACGCCGATTGATGTATTAGAGGCGATCGCAGGTGAATTCCCTGATGAGGATGAGCTGGAAGCCGCGGCTGAAAGCCTAGAAGATGGTTCAACCCTATTAGAAGGTTCAACCGATATTCGTCACGTTTCTTTGTTATTGGGCAAAGACTTGGTTGATGAAAGTGAAGAATATTCAACCTTATCGGGTTATATCTTGTTCCATTTAGGTCGTTTACCAGAAAATGGTGAGACGGTTGAAGCGGATGGTTACTTATTTGAAGTGGTGACGATGGATGGGCATAAAATTGAAAAAGTGCGCATCATCGCTAAAGACAAGCCAGAGCGAGATTAAATACAACCACGCTTTGTGCGAACAGCTATGCTGTACGTGGAAAAGTAATTTGTAATAGCGAATAGCCTTGGGTTTTCATAGACGAAACTTAAATAGTTTATGATTGATCCCAAGGCTATTTTTATTTGAGAAAGAACCATGACACTGCTAAAAAATTGTCCATGTGGGCGCGGCTTATATGTTGAATGTTGTCAGCCTTTGCATTTAGAGCAGCAATATGCACAAAATGCAGAGCAGTTAATGCGTTCTCGTTATAGTGCCTTTGCTTTGCAACAAGTGGATTATATTTTGTCGACCGCTGCCACTGGGCAGCAGGCTTATTTAGATCGTGCTGCGATTGCGGATTGGAGTAAATCAAATCAATGGTTGAAATTAGAAGTGTTGCAACATCAGCCAAAGCTCGATAAAACGCACGCCTTGGTCGAGTTCAAAGCGCATTACTGTGATCAAAATCAAGATGGTAAACAGCAGCATATTCATCATGAAATTTCACATTTTGTTTTGCATCAACAGCGCTGGTATTTTCTTGATCCAACCTTGGATATACCAATCACGATGAAACAGCCTTGTGTTTGTGGTTCGGGGAAAAAATTTAAGCAATGTTGTGCACAATTCATCTAAGTTTGTCTTAAAATAGCGCACACTTTTACGCCTGATTTAGGATGTAGGCAGATGTTACTCACCGTTATTTATATTATTGCCATTACTGCGGAAGCGATGACAGGAGCACTGTCAGCGGGTCGACGTAGTATGGATTGGTTTGGTGTGGTACTGATTGCCTGCGTGACGGCTCTAGGTGGTGGCTCAGTCCGAGATGTGTTGTTGGGGCACTATCCGTTGACATGGGTGAAGCATCCTGAGTATTTGGTACTTACTTGTGCGGCTGCATTTGTAACGATCATTATTGCTAAATGGATGCGTCATTTACGTAATATCTTCCTCGTACTGGATGCTCTCGGTTTAATTGGCTTTACCATCATTGGTTGCCAGATTGCCTTATCGATGGGGCATGGTTTTGTGGTATCTGCGGTGGCAGGCGTATTAACAGGGGTGTCGGGCGGTATTCTGCGTGATATCTTGTGTAATGATGTACCTTTAGTGTTCCGCCGTGAGCTTTATGCGAGTATTTCTTTCGTTGCGGTCATTTGCTATTGGGTATGTTTAGAGCTTGGCCTGCCACATGATTTAACTGTAATTTTCACTTTAGTTTTTGGTTTTACCTTACGTTTGATCGCAATTTATTTTGGTTTGGAAATGCCGAAATTTATTTATCAAGAAGATGATGCTGAGTCCGCATCTTCGACAGATGAGCATTGATATTGATAATATATTTTTATAGATAAATGAAATAATATTTTTTTCAGGATTCTTTAGAATGAATATAAGTTGGTTAAAATTTCTTTTCTTATTTTTACTTATTTCTTATACACATGCTGAGACTAACCTTATTGGTATTTGGCAAGGAGTATATGAAAATCAAAAGGTAAAAATGCCTCAAGATAGATTTAAAGAATGTTTAATAAAAAATAGAACGTTAACGATTTCAACTACAAACATTGTTGATGAAATAAAAAGTTTCACTTGTGATCTAGGTAATGGTAAATATTCTAGATTTGAAAATTGGCAAAAAAGATCGGAGATAGACTCAATAATAGAAAAAGAAAATTACTATCTGGTTCACTATAGTCATTGTTGGTTTAATTGTTATGAAAAATATAAAAAGAAAGATCAGAGTAGTATTGCACTAGAATATAAAAATGATATTTCGATATTTACAAAAATTAAATAACTATAAAAATTTTTTTTTAAGACACCATTTGACGTTTAAACAACAACAAGGGCTTGTCACAACGCCTTCATCCACATAGCATACAAAACATTGACGATAATAAATGATTTTGGATGACTCGCTGAAATGACCAGCCTTGCACATCATGCAACCGAAAACCGTTCCGTAGCTGAATTCACAGAACAAGCTTATTTGAACTATGCCATGTACGTGATTATGGATCGTGCATTGCCACATATCAGTGATGGTTTAAAACCTGTACAGCGTCGTATTGTCTATGCGATGAGTGAGCTGGGCTTAAAATCGACAGGTAAGCCCAAAAAATCTGCACGTACCGTTGGTGATGTACTGGGTAAATACCATCCGCATGGTGATTCAGCTTGTTATGAAGCCATGGTGTTGATGGCACAACCATTTAGCTATCGTTATCCATTGGTTGAAGGTCAGGGCAACTGGGGTTCGCCTGATGATCCAAAATCATTTGCGGCAATGCGTTATACCGAAGCCAAACTTTCTGCTTATAGTGAATTATTGCTGAGTGAACTCGGGCAAGGTACAAGTGAGTGGCAAGATAACTTTGATGGTTCAATGAAAGAACCAATTACTTTACCTGCACGTATTCCAAATATTTTGTTGAACGGTACCACAGGTATTGCTGTCGGGATGGCAACTGATATTCCACCGCATAACCTACGTGAAGTGGTGAAAGGTACGATTGCATTGATTCGTAATCCAGAAACGACAGATGAAAAGTTAGCAGAATATATTCCTGCTCCAGATTTACCAACGAAAGCTGAAATTATTACCCCACCTGACGAATTATTAAAAATTCAAACCACAGGTCGTGGTAGTTACCGTATGCGTGCGGTATACGCTGTCGATAAAAATGAAATAGTCATTACTGAACTGCCGTATCAAGTTTCAGGTTCTAAAGTGATTACCCAAATCGCAGATCAGATGATTGCCAAGAAATTGCCGCTGGTGAGTGATGTCCGTGATGAATCTGATCATAAGAATCCAACCCGTTTGGTGATCGTACTACGTTCTAATCGTGTTGATGCAGAAACAGTGATGAGTCATTTATTTGCAACGACAGATTTAGAGTCGAGCTATCGCGTCAATCTAAACATGATTGGTGCTGATGGTCGTCCGCAAGTTAAATCGATTCGTCGTATTTTGTTGGAATGGATTGAGATTCGTAAGCAAACAGTGACACGTCGTTTGCAATACCATTTAAATAAAATCGAAAAACGCTTGCATATTTTGGCAGGTCTTTTAATTGCTTACCTCGATATTGATACTGTGATTCGAATCATTCGTGAAGAAGATCAACCGAAACCAGTATTGATGCAACATTTTAGTATTGACGATATTCAAGCCGAAGCGATTTTAGAACTCAAACTTCGTCATTTGGCGAAACTTGAAGAGATGGAAATTCGCCGTGAGCAGGAAGAGTTAGAAGCTAAAGCGGCCATTATTCGTGAGCAATTGGCAAATCCAGAATCATTAAAAAATCTGATCATCAATGAATTAAAAGAGGATGCGAAGAAATTTGGTGATGATCGTCGTTCTCCAATTGTTGTACGTGCTGAGGCAGTACAAATTAAAGAGCAAGATCTATTGCCAGCAGAAACGGTCACAGTTGTGCTCTCAGAGGCAGGTTGGGTACGTGCTGCGAAAGGGGGTGAGGTCGATGCAGCGAATTTAAATTACCGTGCAGGTGATCAATATCTCAGCCATGCGGTGGGTAAAACCAACCAACGAGTCTACTTCTTAGATGAGACGGGACGTAGTTATGCTTTGCCAATCAGCAGCTTGCCTTCTGCTCGAGGACTTGGTGAACCACTTAGTTCTAAATTAGCGCCAGCCAGCGGTGTGTCATTTATCCAAGTGTTAACAGGTGACAACAGCCATGACATTCTTGCAGCAAGCACCAAAGGTTATGGTTTTAAAACGCAAATTGCACAGCTTGATACTAATGCAAAAGCGGGTAAGGCTTTCTTAACAGTAACGGACAAAGCAACAGCTTTACCATTGTTGCCAATTCATCAAGCAACACATATTGCAATCCTGAGTTCATCAGGTCGTTTGCTCATTGTTGATTTAGCAGAGTTACCTGTACTGAATAAAGGTAAAGGTAATAAGTTGATACAACTTGATGAAAAAGAGCAAATTTTATCCATGACAACCCTGAATTTAGATGAAATAATCCAAGTCGCTGCAGGACAACAGCATCTAAAACTGAAAGGGGATGATCTCCAAAAATATATAGGAAAAAGAGCAACAAAGGGGCAACTTTTACCACGGGGATATCAAAAAGCAAATAGACTCTTCATTCAGAGATAAGGCTAGTATTCTGTGTCACAAATACGTTATATATGAAATGTATTCATATTGTTTGAATAGATTGACAGGGCAATGCAAAAAGTTAAAAAAAATGTTTTGTCATGGAAAGTAACGTTGTTACATTTTTAAGGATTACCACTCGGAGATAATGGCATTATGGAAAAGATTTGGTTTGCTGAATACCAAAAGACAGGAATTCCAGAAACAGTTGCGCTGCCTGCTGAAAACACCTCACTTGTTGATATTTTTGAACGCAATTTCCAAAAATTTGGTTCACGTGATGCCTTTATCTTCATGGATAAAGTTTTAACGTACAATGAATTAGAAGTCGCTAGCCGTAAATTCGCGACATATTTACAAAGCCTTGGCTTGGCAAAAGGAACACGTGTTGCGGTGATGATGCCGAACGTATTCCAGTATCCAGTGGTTGCTCTTGGTGTATTCCGTGCTGGTTTAGTACTTGTCAATGTAAACCCGCTTTATACAGCGCGTGAGCTTGAACATCAGTTAAATGACTCTGGTGCTGAAGCATTAGTGATCATTGAAAACTTTGCTAGCGTTTACCAAAGCATTATTGGTAAAACACCTGTGAAGCATGTTGTGGTTGCTTCTGTAGGTGACATGCTCGGTACATTGAAAGGAACAATTGTAAACTTTGTTTTACGCAAAGTACGCAAGCAAATCCCTGCTTGGAATATTCCAGGTCATGTGAAATTTAACACGGCTTTAAACAAAGCTAACCCTAGCAACTATAAACGCCCAAGCTTGACGTTAAGTGATACGGCTGTATTGCAATATACGGGTGGTACTACAGGTGTTTCTAAAGGTGCTGAGTTAACTCACCGTAACCTTGTATCGAACCTATTGCAATGTGATGGTATTTTCTCAAGCAAGTTCGGTACAGGCGATGGCGCTAAAGATGATCGTATCGTGTGTGCATTACCGCTCTATCACATCTTTGCATTCATGGTGTGCGCGCTTTATGGTATGTATAAGGGTCAAGCAAATATCTTGATTCCTAACCCACGTGATTTACCTGCTGTAGTTGGTGAATTACGTAAATACCAACCATCATTCTTCCCAGCTGTAAATACTTTGTTTAATGCTTTAGTGAACAACGAAGAGTTTAAACAACTTGATCACAGCAAATTGAAGATGGCTATGGGCGGTGGTATGGCTGTGTTGCCATCAACTGCTGAAGCATGGAAAAAAGTTACAGGCACAATCATTATCGAAGGTTATGGTTTATCTGAAACTTCGCCAGTTGCGACTGCGAACCCACCTGCAACAACTGAATTCAGTGGCACGATTGGTATTCCATTGCCATTAACTGAAGTTGTATTACTTGATGATGATGGTAATGAAGTGGCACAAGGTGAACAAGGTGAGATTTCAATCCGTGGCCCTCAAGTCATGAAAGGTTATTGGAACCGTCCTGATGAAACTGAAAAGGTAATGACCAAAGATGGTTTCTTCCGTACAGGTGACGTCGGTGTTATGGATACGCGTGGTTACTTCAAGATTGTAGATCGTAAGAAAGACATGATCTTAGTTTCTGGCTTCAACGTTTATCCAAGTGAGATTGAAGAAGTTATCGCGAAACATCCAAAAGTATTGGAAGTTGCTGCGATTGGCGTGCCAGATGAAAAATCAGGTGAAGTACCTAAATTATTCATCGTGAAGAAAGATCCATCTTTAACGACTGAAGAAATTCTTGCTTATGCGAAACAAAACTTAACAGGCTATAAATGCCCACGTTATGTTGAATTTATGGAAGAATTGCCAAAATCGAATGTTGGTAAAATCTTACGTAAAGACTTACGTAAACCAGCTTAACTTCCCGTTAACGTAGGGAAGCTGAAAAAACGCCGCAATTGCGGCGTTTTTTTTATTTGATTTTTATTTTGGGTTATTCGATTTCATAAGCCATCGGTCAATATAAGGACGACCAATCCCTACAATGCCGACAAAAACCAGCATAGTGGCCAATTGAAAGCGTAATCGAGTTGGATCAATGCCATTAAAACTAAAATAATTATCTGCAACAGCATAGATGGCAATCACAGTTAACCAATGCCAAAGCGTCAAACGATAAATGCCAACTGCATAGAAAGCGATGGTGAGGATCACAAAAGTGCCGAGTGTCGATTGCCAATTCAAATTTGCACAAATTACACTCAGCAAAAAGGAGACAATAGGCAAAACGACTTTGAGTACACGATCAACCAAAAGCTGATGTTGGCGTTGTTGTGCAAGCACATCAAACATTTCTTTATGATCTTGCTGTTGCATAGAATGACCTTAAAACAGTATGAAAAGACACAACTTTTGCACAAACTTGCTGTGTAAAAGAAACGCTTGTTGAACAAGCGCAAATGAAAGTTCAATAAATTGTAAGTTATGATAGCATGATCAGAAGAACTTCAAATGATGGATGTCAGCATGCAAGGTATTAGCGGCATTATTTTGATTATTATCGTCGCATGTTTGTTGCCGTATGTTTTTACCTTGATTGCAAAATCAAAAGGTGGTTTCCAAGCGCAAGACAATCAAAATCCTCGAGATTTTTTGGCCAAAACGACAGGTTTGGCAGCAAGAGCAAATGCTGTACAGCAAAATAGCTTTGAAAGCTTACCGTTATTTATTGCTGCAATTCTAATGGCAGAATATATGGTCATACCAGAGCATTTTATTCTGACTCTAGGTTGGGCATTTATCGTATTTCGTGTGATCTACGGGATTTGTTATTTAGCTAATTTAGCGACTTTGCGTTCCATTATTTGGTTTTTTTCGCTGCTTTGTCCAATTTTCCTATTTGTGATTACCATCAAAATGATATGAGACATGCTAGGGATAAAAAACTCTAGCTCTCAGTTTATCTAGCATCATTTTTACTGTATTCACGTTATAATCTGTCCGATTTACATCTGACTTCACAATATATACGAGTGTTGATATGAGTTATAGCAATATTCCTGCGGGTAAAGACGCACCAAACGACATCTATGTCATCATTGAAATCCCTGCAAACGCAGCGCCGATTAAATACGAAATCGACAAAGATTCAGATGCATTATTTGTAGACCGTTTCATGGGTACAGCAATGTTTTACCCTGCGAACTACGGTTATGTGCCAAATACATTATCTGAAGATGGTGACCCATTAGACGTTCTTGTTGTAACGCCACATCCTGTTGCTGCTGGTTCTGTGATTCGTTGCCGTCCAGTTGGTAAATTAAATATGGAAGATGATGGTGGTATCGATGCGAAACTTATCGCGGTTCCACACGAAAAGTTATCTCCACTATATAAAGATGTTAAAGAATATACAGATCTTCCGCCATTATTGATTAGCCAAGTTGAGCACTTCTTCGCACACTATAAAGATTTAGAGCCTGGTAAATGGGTAAAAATCAGCGGGTGGGAAGGTGCTGACGTTGCGAAAGCTGAAGTATTGAAAGCAATCGAAGCTGCTAAGAAGTAATTTTCTGAGTAGATTCAGCTAGATTTTATGATTTAAAGTCTAGCTGATAAAAAAACCTCCA
>NZ_BAEB01000031.1:0-82189 GCF_000241225.1 Acinetobacter sp. NBRC 100985
CACTGTTTGGAGAAAGATTGTAAACGTTGATTTGATGTTCTTTAAAAAATAATGCAGCCGTATCAAACGCACGTAATACAGTCTCGCTATGTATGTCGAGTAACGTTGGCTGCTTATCATCAGTTGTTTCATAGAAGCGTGGTTTAGAAAAATTGCTCATATCTAAGCCAGCAATAAAAATTTCTGTGTAGTTGAGCGAGTTAACAATTTGTAGGGCGACATAGGCAACGGTAAAGTAATCAAATGTGCCGTTAAAAATGTCTTTTGAGAAACCAAAATCATCGTGAATGAAAAAGTGTTCTGCCGTTTTATTCACGAGCATTTCTTCATCAAGAAACACTTCCATGAGGTCTCTAGTGATTGTTTCGATAGTTTTGATACTACATTGAATATCTGTAAATTTAATTCGTCTAAGAATCATATCTAGACAACGAGGTGTGGTGTAAAAAGTACAATTGCTTTGCAGTACTTTCTCTACCAAATCAAAGCGAGCATCCACAAAATTATGGTCAATGATGATATAGCTGTTGTAATGGATATTGTCCAAAGCAATCGCACCATTCACGCCGATATAGTCTATATCTGTTTTTTGAAAAACTTCATTTGGAAGCTGCTGGATAGAAGGCCCTGTTGCAATCAACATGCACTTTGAAGTTGTTGAGGGTTGAATCATCAAATTATCTGAAACGAGCTGGTTCTTAAAATAAACTTTTTCTAAACGACCATGTTCATTACGTTGTACACGATAAAGCGGCCAGAAACGACGATTGTGTTTATATGTTTTTGGGTAAAAAATCTTATAAATGAATTTATAAATGTTTCGTAATAAAGTATCTGAAAGAGATGGAAGCATTTAAAAACTCAGCAATGATTAAGCTAAAAATCTGTTTATTATCGTAAAAACAGTCAGGACTAGAAAAGTATGGAGAGGGAGATTGTACTATGACAATCTCCCTAATATCTATTAATCATCAAGAGAGAAGCTTTTCTTCTTGAACTTTGATTTAAGACTATCGATAGAGCGAGTGAACCAGCTCTTTTCATCTTCTGGACGAGTCACTTTATTGCCGTGATAATTGATTTGTGTCGCTTTAGAAAAGTCCCCAAAAGGTTCTACTTTATAACTCTCTGGGCGATAACCTGCCGCTAAAGCTTCGTTGTAATACTGATCAAATAGCTCCGTGAGATCTTGTCTTGGATGTGGCATGATTTTTCCATCAAACCAATGTTTTTGTCCTGATGCCTCTAAGCGTGGTAGGGAATATTTGTGACTAAACTGTGTACCCATGTCTGAATAGTGCAGAATTTTAATCTGCTCAGCAGCGAGACCTTCACCATCAATATTATTATAAGAGTCTTGGTAAGGTTGAACTAGCTCAGGCTTATCTTTCAAAAGTTGCATTAGCTTTTTGTGGCCATCAGGATCAGCTTGAATGTCTTTTAAAGCAGGTAAATATTGCTTAGCTTTCTCGCAGTCCCAAACACATGTACATAGGCGAGCTGAATTTTTGCCTCCTTTGGCAATCACGATCGCATCTTCAGCTTTTGGATGCGCCCACAACTCCACGATATCACATAAAACGACGACATCGGCATCCATGTAGATTGCACGCCCTTGAAAGTTACATGATTCTGGAATCGCCCAACGAAAACCTGAAAAAGGTGTTGCCCATTTTTCTGTATGCCATCCTTCGCCAGTTGCTTGATTGGTATACCACGGGCTTTCGGGATCATGGCTGAGTTGCATCCATATAATTTCAACTGGGTGTTGCGTGTGTTTACGAACGCTATAATCTAATACCATCATCTGTTCAAGATCACAGTTGTTAGGGTCGCAACCCACAAAAATTTTAATTGCTTCGCTATTCATATTTACACACTTTTCATAAATTATAAGAATCAATACAACAAAAAAGAGATCCCGTTACTTAGAGAACGGTACAGCAACGACTCTACTCCCTATTGTAATAATTGCCTCCTAAATTTTCTAGTGCTGATGCTATCAAGCTTATATATAACATCTAAATAAAATCAAAAGCTTAAATCAATGACTGCCAAAAAAGACAAAAATTAACGTTTTAACTTTAAGTACTACAAAAAGACGTAAAAATATACAGATTTTTATTTAAATGGAAAAATATTTATATTTAATTATTTTTAAAATGTAATAATATTAAACATATATTTTATACATAACGGTAAAATAATTTTTAAGCTCTTTCTCTATTTAAGAGAAACTATCTTTAGATGAAATTATGAAAAATTTTGTTATTAGTCTTGCTAATGCTCAAGAGCGTCGCAAACATATCGTATCGGAGTTTGGAAAACATCAGGTTGCATTTGATTTCTTTGATGCAATTACGCCTGACCGAATTAACCAAGTTGCTGCAGATTTATTATTAGATATTAAAACAACAGATTTAAGACCTGGGGAAATTGCTTGTTTATTAAGCCATGTGGTTTTGTGGAAAACAGTCGTTGATCAGAATTTAGATTTCATTGGTATTTTTGAAGATGATATTTATTTGGGCGAACAAGCAGCGAAGGTTCTTTCGAGAACTGAGTGGATTCCTGAAGATGGACATATTATAAAAGTTGAAGCATTTTATCCAAAGGTAACAACCTCAATAAAGCTAAAACAAATTAAATGTATCAATCGTAAGTTGATGCCACTTAAGTCAAAACATATGGGGACTGGAGGGTATATTTTATCAAATCAGGGGGCTAAAGCGTTATTGGCATTTATTCAAAGCTATAAGAAATTGATTCCTATTGACCACATTATGTTTAAAGATTATTTGCGACAGGGTAAATATGATGTTTATCAGATGTCTCCTGCTGTTTGTATTCAAGACTTTATTTTGATGCGAGATAAGACAAATTTCCCGAGTTATTTATCTCAAGACCGTAAGTTACGAAAAGGGAATAATATTCGAGTAAATCATAAATTGATGTTTAAAGACAAAATTACGAGAGAGTTTGTCCGACTGTCTGCTCAATTGATTCGCTTTGTAAAAGCAGAGTCAATTGTTAAGATTAAATTTAAGTAATTTACTGTTTGATTTATATAGGTTTTATTTGATCTTAAAGACTGGTGATGTTGACTAAGGCACTGTGAGAAATTAAGATTATCTTTTATTTTTTCATAGTGCATAGGGCTTTTATGCTAACAATTTTTGGCTTTCATACCGATGACAAATTATATAGAAAGCATGCCCAAATTTTGCAACGTTCAGCTGAAAAATTTGATATCAATGTTCAGTTCAGTGAGTTTTCAAAAGATGACTGGCAAAAGATCATCGCCTTTAAACCAACATTCATTGCAGGTAAGAGACGAGACCTAAAAGGTCCTATTCTATTTGTAGATGCTGACGCTATTATTCTTAAGGATATTCGTCCTTTTTTTGAATCGCTTCAAGAAGATATCGCAGTGCACTATATCAATGGTACACGTTTGATTAGTAGTACAGTATTTATTAATGATACGCCAAATGCTCGATTATTGATGGATGAATGGGAGCGTAGACAGTTAAATCAACCGGATCGTTGGGATCAAGTGGTGCTACAAGAACTTGTTGATGAGTGGGTTGAAGAGAAGCGAATTACGCTGAATAAATTGCCACCCAATTATACCTTTATCTTCGATACATCAAGACGTACTTATGGTGATAGCGTTGAGCCAATCATTGAACAACTTCAAGCAAGTCGTGACAAGCGTTGGATTGATAAGTACCAGCGTAGAAATAGTTTCCATCAATGGTTGATGCGAATCCCTTATTTATTAAAAAGTACCAGAAAGATTGTTGGGCGCCATAATGTTGTCAATAATCGAGCAGAAAGCCTTGGTATTGATATTCGTCTTACCATTGATGATTTGATTTAAATGTGTCAATGAATAAAAAGGCTCTATATTTATAGAGCCTTTTTATTACTTATTTTTTTAATAATAGATCGTACAAAATATCGAATAATGAGAAAAAGCTGAGAAAAATTGATTTTTTTAGCTAAGTCTTTTAGCTGTCTTTTCTCTAATAAAAAATCATCTTCTAATTTTGATAGGTAATATTTATTATGTAATTGTTGTTTGTAAGGTTTCTTTCCATTTTTATCTTGCAACCATGAGCCAATAAAATGATGGGTTGCATAATTAACCGGAAGGTCTAAACAAAAATAATGTGATGCATAAATATGTAGTGTGTGATGTCCATTAGAACCACTTTGATTGATGTCTTTAGTTCTATCAATTTTAAATTTTTCGGAAATAATATCAGATATAAAAGAGGTATTTGGCGGTTCTTGATCTGAGTAAGTTTTATTGTGGTAATAGGAGAGAATCTCCTTGCTTAAGCTGTGGTATGGAATAGCTCCCCACACCGCAGTAAAGGGAAGATTAATTGACTCAAATCCACTAAAGGCTTCACATGCTAGAAAATCGTCAAGAGGATGCTTAAGTTCTACATCTGTATCTAGATAGACACCACCAAACTCATGTAATGCCCAAGCACGAACATAATCAGATACGAAAGCATATTTACGTTGTTGGTACGCAGTTTGAGTGAAAATATGCTGATCGACATCAAAGCTTTCTTCATTCCAAAGTTTTATTTCCCAGTCTGGACATTTTTGACTCCAATCACTGATATATTTTTGTAGATGGTCTGGTATCGGTTTTCCACCAAACCAACAATAATGAATAATCTTAGGAATCATAATAAATAAAAGTTTTGAAAATTAATGAAATATAGCACTTTATGAGGACCAGTTTGAATATAAATACTATTTAAAAATAAGGGTATGCATGAAAAATAAAGTTTATTTATAATAATCTTTATTTTCTAAATCACCTCTGAACCTTTTATAGCCCCACATATATTCAGTAGGAAAGCGATTAATCATTTGCTCAACGGTTCTATTCAATGCTGTTGTTGCAATTTCAATATCGCGATCATAAAGTTCAGGATCATTGAGATCATCACAGTAGACATCAAAACCTTCACCATCCTCACGACGGAAACAGCTTAATCCCACCAGACGACATTGAGTTTTTTGCGCCATTTTACTGGCAAGTGTACTGGTGAGGCAGGGGATTCTGAAAAAGGGCACCACGACACCGCCAGAAGGATCGGGAACATGGTCAGGCAGAATCACACTGAAACCACCTTGTTTTAGATTCTTAAATAGCGCTTTGACACCCGAAGCATCAGTAGGTACTAAGGTGGCATTCAGTCGTTGTCGAGCATGTAAAGCAAATGCATTAAAACCACTATCTTTCATTGGTTTATACATGATCGTGGGAGTACCATATTGATTCACCCATGCATTCATCATTTCCCAAGTGCCTAGATGGGGGGTGATGATCAGTGCACCACGAGGGTCGCTAAGAGCATTTGTCAGTACTTCCAAGTGATGCACGGTATGAATCTGTTGGATGCTCCATTCAGGAGGCATTGCCCAACATTTCCCAGACTCGATATAACTCAGACATTGCTTGGTCACACTCTCTCGAGCAAGCTGCTCTTTTTTTCTATGCTTAATTCTGGGTAAGCTAAGCCAAGATTGACTCTAGTTTTCCACAGCATGCTTTTATCAGGATTTTGGTTGATAAAATAAGCTACCACTTTTGCGATACTACGCAAAAATGTTAAAGGTAAAATGCGAAGGAGAGTTACGTAAAAGGACATCGTGCCTAGTCTTGTTTATCTGCGTTGCCTTTGAGAACCATATAAATCAATGCGACAAAAATGAGTAGTGCACCGACAAGACTACTTACGCAGAAGTATAAGATACGTTGATTGGTGTCCATATTGAAAAGTTCATTTGCTAAGATATAGCGCATGAAAAACCACTGTGCCAAAGAAAACACAATAAGCACAATTGCGTGTCGACGCACATCAGAACGCATCGCCATAGGACCGACCTCTCAATAAAAAGCAGCTTATTATGCCACTAGCAAGCATGTTCGCAAAGTAAAACCATGTAATATAAAAAAAACCCTGCATAGCGCAGGGTTTTATACAAACTGAGAAAATTATTTTTCTTCAGCTTTTGGTTTTTCACGTAAACGAATACCTAAGTCACGCAATTGATTTGCTTCAACTGGAGCTGGGGCTTGAGTCAATGGACATTCAGCTGTCTTAGTTTTCGGGAATGCAATCACATCACGAATAGACGATGCACCTGTCATGAGCATGATCAAACGGTCAAGACCGAATGCCAAACCACCGTGTGGAGGCGCACCATAACGCAATGCGTTCAATAAGAAACTGAATTTCTCTTCTGCTTCTTCTTCGCCGATACCTAAAGCTTCAAAAATCGCTTTTTGCATTTCTAAAGTATAGATACGCAGTGAACCACCACCGATTTCAGTACCGTTAAGTACCATGTCGTAGGCTACAGAAAGTGCTTCACCTGGATTGTTCTTAACTTCTTCAACACTTGATTTTGGTAGTGTGAATGGATGGTGAACAGATGTCCATTTGCCATCATCAGTTTCTTCGAACATTGGGAAGTCGACTACCCAAAGAGGAGCCCATTCACAAGTTGAAAGATTCAAGTCATGACCGATTTTCACACGAAGTGCGCCCATCGCATCGTTTACAACTTTGGCTTTATCCGCACCGAAGAATACGATGTCGCCATTTTCAGCACCAACTCGTTTTAATAGATCAAGCACGATTGGCTCGATGAATTTAACGATTGGAGATTGAAGACCTTCGATACCTTTTTCAAGTTCGTTGACTTTGATGTAAGCCAAGCCTTTCGCACCATAGATGCCAACGAATTTAGTGTATTCATCGATTGCACTACGTGGCAGTGAACCTGCGCCAGGTACACGTAAAGCAACGATACGACCTTTAGGATCTTTTGCAGGACCAGCGAATACTTTGAATTCAACGTCTTGCATCAAATCTGCAACGTCAATTAATTTCAATGGAATACGCATATCTGGTTTGTCAGATGCATAGTCACGCATTGCGTCTGCATATGTCATACGTTCAAATTTATCGAATTTTACATTCAATAATTCATTGAACATTTTAACCGTTAAGCCTTCCATTAAATCCATGATGTCATCGTCACTCATGAACGATGTTTCAACGTCGATTTGGGTAAATTCAGGCTGACGATCCGCACGTAAATCTTCGTCACGGAAACATTTAGCTATTTGGTAATAACGATCAATACCACCCACCATTAACAACTGTTTGAACAACTGTGGTGATTGTGGAAGCGCATAGAAGCTACCATTTGAAACACGGCTTGGGACTAAGTAGTCACGCGCACCTTCTGGTGTCGCACGTGTTAAAATTGGTGTTTCAACGTCTAAGAAACCGTGATCTTCGAAATAGTTACGAATAAGATTAGTTACTTTAGAGCGGAAACGTAAACGCTCTAACATTTCAGGACGACGGATGTCCAAGAAACGATATTTCAAACGAATTTCTTCAGAAATATTGGTATTTTCGTCATTCAATGGGAATGGCGGAGTATCAGAAGCTGCAAGAACTTCGATCTCTTTACCTAAAACTTCAATTTGACCACTCACCATGTTGGCATTTTCAGTACCTTCATAACGGCGACGAACGCGACCTGTAATTTTCAAAACAAATTCAGAGCGTGCTTTATCAGCTGTTGCGAATGCTTCTGGGGTATCAGGGTCGATAACGACTTGAACTAAACCATCACGGTCACGCATATCAAGGAAAATCACACCACCGTGGTCACGGCGACGGTGAACCCATCCGCATAAAGTTACTGTTTGATCGATTTGGGCTTCAGTAAGAGAGCCGCAGTAATGAGTGCGCATCATATTGAATTATATATCCAAACTATATTGGCTGTAGAAGGTGAATGCGTAAACAGCGCACCACCAATGAAGGAGAGATTATGCCTTGTTGAACGTATTGTCTCAAGTCTTAATATTTTCCAAACAATACAATGTTGGAAAACTAACCCAAACGGCTTCTACGATCAAAAAATAACAACAATAAACAAGTAATACTCATGAGAATAAGTCCAGTTTGAGAGAATTCATTTATAGACCTACCGATATAAAAATAGCGTTCACTGTTCCAACGCTCAGCTGGAATTTGCACGTGTAAATTCCATACAGCGCAAAGCCCCGCGGTTATAGATACGAGTAAACTTAATAGAAAAAATAATCTTAGTTGAATTGGTATGTGAATGTGCTGTTTGTGGCTTTGATAATAGTTAAGGCACATCCATAGCAAGATCGGTAAGGTCAAGACGGATGAGACAATTTGCAAAATAAAATGTAAAGGATAATTCAGACCCCACAAAGAAACTTCTTGGGCAAGTGCTTTTTTAAATGCAAATGTACGGAAATCAAGATGGGTAAGCCCATCCCAAATCAAATGCGTCGCTGCACCGATCACAATTGAAACACAGCTCATCAAACTAAAGGCAACAAACTGATCAAAACAATGGATATTGAGAGAATGCTGTATAGCTAAAACACGATAGATCACAGGACGGTACAGCAGATACCACAATAAACAAAAAAATAATCCAATTGGCAGATTCGGAAATAACAAACCTGACCATTGATGTGTAAGTGCAATCGTTTCAGTTGTGAAAAGGCGATATAAATCTGGCGCCATACAACCAATTGCGAGAGCAGCAATGGGGAGCTGACCTTTGCTAAATTTGGATAAAGGTGGTGCTAAAACGGCATGTGAAAGGGTAAATGGCATATCGTTTGAAAACGAGCCTTCATAAAATCGTGGAGAAGCAGTGTAGCAAATGTAATTTGCAACTATGTTTTTTATTGCAAAATAAATGAAATGTTATAATATAACAAAAATATCGATAAACTGATTCGAGACATGGTATGTCATTTCCACAGAATATTTTGACCTTATCTATTTTAGCTGTTGTCGCTTTACCGACTTTCGCTGCTGAAAATGAAGAAGTTCAAACTTTAGAAACAATACGAATTAAAGCGCACCCACTAGAGCAAACATCGAAAGATTTTGCAGTTGCAGATACTGTTGTGGATCAAAAGCGCCTTGCTCAAGGTGCTGTTACGATTGGTGAGGCACTTAGTGGTGAGACTGGAATTGCATCCAATCAGTTTGGTGCGGGTTCTAGTCGACCTGTGATTCGTGGTCAAGATGGACCACGCGTAAAAATCTTGCAGAATTCTTCTGAAAATATTGATGTTTCTACTTTATCACCTGACCATGCGGTTACGGTTGATCCAGCACTTGCAAAGCAAGTTGAAGTGATTCGTGGTCCATCGACATTATTGTTTGGTGCAGGCACTGTGGGTGGCTTGGTCAATGTCAATGACAGTAAACTCCCAACACAAATGCCAGAAAAAGGCTATGAAGGTAACGTTGGTTTACGTTACAACACTGGAAGTGATGAAAAATTAGCAACTGCGGGTGTTACTGTTGGTTTAGGTGATCAAGTTGCTTTACGTGTTGAAGGCTTAAAGCGTGAGGCAAATGATTATATTGCCCCAAATTATTTCCATGAAGGTGAAAAAGAGCGTCGTGTCGACAATACCTTTGCCGAAGGGCAAACAGTGAATGTTGGTTTGTCTTGGATTTATGATCGAGGCTTTACAGGCATTTCATATAGCAACCGTCAAGATAAATACGGTCTGCCAGGGCATAGTCATGAGTATGAGAGCTGTCATTTACATGGTCTAAGTCTACATTGTGGAGACCATGATCATGGTGATGAGGATGATCATGACCATGAAGAACATGCACATGATGCAGGGCCTTGGATTGATTTGAAGTCTGAACGATATGATTTCCGTACCGAGCTAGATGATCCATTTGCGGGCTTTAAAAAGTTACGTGCTCAAGCAAGCTATACTGATTATCAACATGATGAAATCGAAGAAGATACCATTGCAACACGCTTTAAAAATAAAGGTTACGATGGGCGTTTAGAGTTAGTACACAATCCAATTGGACCTTGGGAAGGGGTGATAGGTACGCAATATAATCAACAAAAATTAGAATTAACGGGCGAAGAAGCATTCTTAGCTCCGAACACAACAAAAAAATGGAGTGTGTTTGGTTTAGAGCATGCGCAATTTAATGATGTACATATTGAGTTAGCTGCACGTGCAGATCAGCAAAAAATTGATATTGAAGATTCGAGTAAAAAGAATTTTGACGGTTCAGCCTTTTCTGTTTCAGGTGCCGCAAATTGGGAGTTCGCACCAGACTATAAATTATCTTTTGTGGCATCTCATCAAGAACGTTTGCCACTGGCTCAAGAGCTTTATGCAGATGGTGGTCACTTCGCAACCAATACCTATGAATTAGGCAATGATCAACTTGGTAAAGAAAAATCAAATAATGTGGAGCTTGGTTTCCATTTTGATAATGACAAATTTGATTATCATGTTCATGTCTATCATAACTGGTTTGATGATTATATCTATGCACAAACCTTAGATCGTTATAAAGACTTCCGCTTAGTGCAATATACCCAAGATAAAGCACGTTTCTATGGTGCTGAAGCAGAGGCGAATTATCAAGTTTCTTCAATCTATAAGCTTGGCGTATTTGGTGATTATGTTCGCGGTAAGATTGATAATGAAAATGCTCCTCGTGTTCCAGCTGGTCGCTTAGGTACGAAAGTCAATGCAGACTTTGGTGATGGCTTTAGTGGTTCTGCTGAGTATTATCATGTCTTCCAACAAGATAAGATTGCTGCATATGAGACAGATACACAAAGCTATAACATGCTTAATCTTGGTGTAGCGTATTCTGGGCAATACAGCAATGTTGGAGATTATCGCGTGTTCCTAAATGCGAACAATCTGTTAGATGACCAAGTTTATCAACATGCTTCGTTCCTTTCGACGATTCCACAAGTGGGACGTAACTTTACCGTCGGTGTTAATTTTAGCTTCTAATTTTTCACTTAAATCTTATTGAAAAATCAAAGTATAAGCTCTAGCCTTAAACCATTAGGCTAGGGCTTTTTTTGTTTATATGCGTATCTTCCAACGAATCCATCGAAAATTAAACTGGTCAGGTCGACGTTACATGGCAGTCATATTGAGTATTTTTGCGATTGGGTACATTGCTTCGGCGATTTATCACACTGTAAAACCGCTCCCGAAAGGCTTGGATTTTACGGGGCAACTACGTCATGCCAATGTAAAGTTCTTGGCTGATCAGACTTATATGGATGCGCAAGGTCAGCAACAAGTTGATCAACATATATTTAAAGAAGTGTTTCAGTTAATTGATCAAGCACAAACAACCATCGTCTTAGATATGTTTTTGTTCAATCAAGAGGTTGGGGACTCGAAAGTTAAACAATTTCCATTAATGCAAGAGCTGACTGATGCATTGATTGTGAAACGCAAATTAAATCCTGCGATTGAAATTGTGGTCATCACTGACCCAATCAATTCTGTCTATGGTGGGATGACACCTAAGCATTATGCTCAGTTACGTCAAGCGGGTGTTGATGTCATTGAAACCGATTTAAAACCATTACGTGCTTCAAATCCACTTTGGTCAGGTCTTTGGTATATCTGTTGCCAAAACTTGGGGAATAATCCTGAGGGGGGATGGTTAAGCAATCCTTTTGGTAATGAAAAGATTACTTTACGCAGTTATTTAGAATTATTTAACTTCAAGGCGAATCATCGGAAAACGTTGGTTGTGGATACTGCCCAAGGTTGGAAAAGTTTAGTCACTTCTGCTAACCCCCATGATGGTAGTTCTCATCATAGTAATGTGGCTTTAGTTGTTGATGGTGCAACCGCGATTGATGTCCTGCAAACTGAACAAACTGTTGCCAATATGTCGAAAGGTTCAAGTCCTTTTGTGATTATGGGTGGATTAACAGAAGATAAAAGTTTACCTCAAGTTCAAGTCCTGACTGAGAAAGCGATTTATGATGCTGTTTTAAAAATGATTGAGACAGCGAAAAGTAAAGAGTATATCGATATGGCAATGTTCTATTTATCTGAACGTCATATTATTGATGCTTTAAAGCAGGCCCAGCAACGTGGTGTGAACATCCGAGTCCTACTTGATCCGAATAAAGACGCATTTGGCCGCCAAAAAAATGGTATTCCAAATCGTCAAGTCGCTTCGGAACTCAATGCAGCAGGAATTCCAATTCGCTGGTGTGATACGCATGGCGAACAGTGCCATAGCAAAATGTTGGTCAAATACAATAACCAGCAAGCTGAGCTGATTTTGGGTTCTGCAAACCTTACTGCACGTAACCTGAAAAATTATAATCTTGAAACAGATTTTCGCGTGGTTGGCTCAGTGCAAGCACAAGTATTTAAAGATGCAGGGCAGTATTTTGATGCAGCATGGACAAATGCCAATGGTCGTCAGGTGACGGTTGATTATTCAAAATATGCAGATGAATCGAAAACCAAATACTGGATCTATCGTTTTATGGAATGGTCAGGATTGTCGACCTTCTAAAAGAAAAGAGGCGTTAAGCCTCTTTTTTTATTGTGGATTTGGTGGAATAAGTTCATCCAAATCTTTATCAGCCATCTGATCCAGTCCACTTAAATCAGTTTTGATTTTCCACTGGCTTTCATCTTCAACTGGGGTGGGGAGACGTGCCTCTAACCAGTCACAAACAACATCTGGATTAAATTCAGGATGATTACACTGGATCACCCATGCCAAGAAGTCTTTGGCTTCACCATTCATATAAGGTGGTGGAGATACTGGAAAAAATAGTGTCGGTAAACGTTCGTTTGTAGATAAGTAATTCAGCACATGCCCAAGCTCTTGAACTGTTTGCCATGCCAGTGGATGTTCGACATCAATATTGAATTTGAACCACCACGCATGTTGACCATCTGCACCATGTGCCACAATTCGAGATTCTTGCACACTCGGAACTTTGCAGAAAAATTGATAGAGACGATCAAAATTCATTTCAGACACAGACATTGCCTCAAAACCAAAAAAACGATCTTAACATATCTCGATCTCTGATGAAGTCAGTACAGCTAATCCATTGAATAGGGCACTTAATCTGAAAAAATATTATTACAACAGATATGCTGCTTTTTTATTCTAAAATAAAAGGATACTCTGATTTTTAGGGAGATGCAGATGAAACAATCTAAATTTCATATCTATAGTTTGGTTGGTATCTTGAGTTATCTTCCTATTTTAGCTTATGCAAATAATTGGGGGGGATACACAGGTTCGGAAAGACGTTCATATCCTCAAACACCAACGTATCAGCAACCTGCACAAGATCCGTTTGCATTTTCAAATCAGCGCTATACACCGACTGCACCACCGAAAGGCTACTATTATCAGCCTAATCAAAATAATTATTATCCCTATCCGCATCAACGACCTGGTGTTCGGATTGAATATTATCCAGATACGCAATATGAGCACAGCTATCGTAGAGAGTCTTTTGTTGTTGGTAATGAATTACCGAGCGAGTTTCGTAGTGAGCGATATGTGATTCGGGATTGGGATAGCTATTCTTTGCGTGAATCGCCAAGAGGTCGCCATTGGGTGATGATTGACGGTCGTTATCTTTTGGTGACTGATGATAATTTTAGAATTGAAATTATTCGCTGATTTTCAGGTAATTTTCATTTCTTGGTTGAAAATAGGTTCTCCATATTTTCTTGGATTTTATTACAAAGCTTTGCAATGTCATTGGTTTTATTCATGGTTTCTCCTTGAGTTTCTCTTAATCTGATTTCAGATCAAAACTGAGGATCAAACAATGAAAAAGGCAGTCGTTTTACTCGTATCAACTTTAATGTTAGGTGTGTCAGCATCTGCTATGGCGGATTCAAATCGTTGGGATAATCACCATGATTACAAGCACCGCTATGATCAACGTTATGATCGATACGAGCATCGAGATCAACCACGTTGGTCAAATGGTGATCGTGGTAATCATTATGGTCAACGTATTAATTTTAAACGTGGAGAGCGTTTACCGTCAGAATATCGCAACAAACGTTTTATCGTGTCGAATTACCGTTATCACCGCTTATACACGCCACCTCGTGGATATAACTGGATGCAAGTTCAAGGTAAATATGTATTGGTGGATTCGAAATATCGTGTCTATCGCGTTGCATAATACGCATAATCAAAAGCAGGCATTCAAGCCTGCTTTTTTATTTAGGCCAATTCATCATCTTGAGGCTGTGGTGTTTTATTCGCAGGAAGTTGCTGTTCATGCTTTTTACCACGAATCACCGAAGGGTAGTGCCATGAAGCAAAACGAACAACAAGAATTGCCAAAGCCAAAATTAAGATTGATCCTGTAATAATGACCAAGTCCATCGAAGCTTTGTGATTGTGCTGAATATCTGCAATCAATAAACGAGTAAGTGCTGTAATTGCAACATAAATCAAGAAACGAACGGGCATATGATTGGTTTTAAAATAAATCCCGACCATTGCACCGAGTTCAAGATAGATAAATAACAATAAGATGTCATCAATCGTTGCGTACTGTTTAATGGTTAGAATCTCGATGACAGTATGAACGGCTGACCATGCAATCATACAGCCAATGATAAACAGCGCGAGATAATGAAAAGCTTCAACGGCATAGTGACCAAAGCGATCCAATAAACGCTCTAAATTTTCAAGTTTTTCTTTCGAGTTCGACATAAAGATTAGGCTACTCAATATAGGTATATGAGTTTGTTATGCAAATTTTATGCTGAATTTGTTGCAGTAATAAAAAACGGCCTAAATCGTTTGATTTAGACCGTTTTCAATTCAGAGCTTAGATTTAAGCTTGATTTGTAAAGTAGTCTTCGCTGAAGTTCATGATGAGGTCAGAACCAGCTTCAACTTTCTTAATGCGGGCTTCTAATTCTGGCAAGATACGAGTAACGAAGTACTGTGCCAATGCAAGTTTGTTTTGATAGAAGTCACCAGATTTGTCTTTCGCAGCAGCAGCAATTTTTGCGAACATATAGCTAAAGCTGAGTAAACCAACTGCATGTAAGTAATCAACAGCAGCTGAGTTCGGGAACTCAATATTTTCAGCAGCTTGCTCAATGATGAATTGAGTAACAGCTTCAACTTCAGTTGCAGCATCTAAAGTTGCATCTTTGATGAAGTTCAAATCAGCATCTAATGTATTTGCAAAATCACGAATTTCAGCGATGTATTCAGCGATGAAAGCACCACCATTCTTAATCACTTTACGACCGATTAAGTCTTGTGATTGAACACCGTTCGTTCCTTCATAGATTTGAGCAATACGAAGATCACGAATACATTGTTCCATACCCCATTCACGAATATAACCGTGACCACCAAATACCATCTGAGCATCTAAAGTTGCTTGGAATGCTGTATCAGTAAGGTACGCTTTTGCAATTGGTGTTAATAGCGCAACGCGGTCATTGGCTTTCTTCACAGCTTCAGCATCAGTTGAGAACTTCGTGATGTCGAGCTGTTGACCAACATACACCGCAAATGCACGAGATGCTTCATTGTTCGCACGAACATTAAGCAACATACGACGTACATCACCATGGACTAAGATGCTATCTGCTGGTTTGTTTGGTGATTGAACGCCAGAAGCACTACGACCTTGTAAACGATCAGTCGCATATTGAGCTGCATTTTGATAAGCAAACTCAGAAGCACCAAGACCTTGGATACCCATTGATAAACGTTCGTAGTTCATCATCACGAACATCGCAGCAAGACCTTCGTTTTCTTTACCAACGAGGTAGCCTTTTGCACCATCAAAGTTCATTACGCAAGTTGCAGACGCTTTGATCCCCATTTTGTGTTCAATTGAACCAGGACCAACAGGATTGCGTTCACCTAAAGAGCCATCTTCATTTACAAGGTACTTCGGTACGATGAATAAAGAAATACCACGAGAACCCGCAGGTGCATCAGGTGTTTTTGCCAATACGAGATGAATGATATTTTCAGCTAAATCGTTGTCACCACCAGTGATGAAGATTTTAGTACCAGTGATGTTATAAGTACCATCTTCGTTGCGTTCAGCTTTAGTTTTAATAATACCTAGATCAGTACCCGCATGAGGTTCTGTTAAGCACATCGTACCTGACCATTCACCAGAGTAGATTTTAGGTAAATAGGTTTCTTTTTGCTCTTGTGAGGCATAGCTATTTAAAGCCATACCAGCACCAACTGAAAGAAGCGGGTAGAGCATGAATGATGGGTTTGTCGCAAATAACATTTCGTCAGAAAGTACCGTCAGCATTTTTGGCATTTCTTGACCGCCCCATTCTGCATCAGCACCTAAGCCGATCCAGCCGCCTTCAGCATATTGACGGAAAGCTTCTTTGAAACCAGCTGGAGTGAATACTTCACCATTTTCCCAACGTGCGCCTTCTTCATCACCCGTACGGTTTAACGGGTGCGTCACGTTTTGAGCGAATTTCGCCATTTCTTCTAAAATAGCTTCAGCAGTTGCAGCATCTACATGAGCAAGTTTCTCATTAGACTGCCAAAATTGTTCTGCTTTAAATACATCATTTAAGATGAATTTCATGTCTGCTAAAGGAGCATTGTAAATTGGCATAATCGTTCCCTTCTACGCACATGTCATGTGCAAAGTGATCAAATAAAACGAACAAATAAATGAATAGTGTAAATTTAGCATTGATTAAACAAAAAAAGGACGGTCAAAACTGACCAGTCCTTTTTCTGTGATGAACGTTGCATCTCATTCTAAACTATGTTTAGAAAGCGAAGTGTTCCGCATCAAGTTCAAACAATGGCGCTACGCCAGTTGAAAGTACGTCTACGTGAGAGCGAACACGTGGCAAGATCTTCTTGAAGTAGAAGCGAGCTGTTGTGATTTTCGCATTGTAGAAGTCAACTTCAGTTGAACCTTCAGCTAATTTTTCTTGAGCAACAAGTGCCATACGAGCCCATAGGTAAGCAAGCGTTACATAACCAGCGAAGTATAAGTAGTCAACCGCAGCTGCACCAACCTCATCAGGGTTTTGCATTGCACGCATACCGATTTGCATCGTGATGTCGCCCCATTCTTTGTTAGCAGCAGCCAATGGCGCGATGAACTCTTGCATAGCAGCATTGTCTTTGTTTGCTTCAACAAATTTATGGATGATCTTGGTAAAGTCTTTCAGCATTGCACCTTGAGTTTGCAATACTTTACGACCTAACAAGTCAAGTGCTTGGATTTCAGTTGTACCTTCGTATAAGCAAGCAATACGTGTATCACGTACGATTTGCTCCATACCGTGTTCAGAAATAAAGCCGTGACCACCAAATACTTGAACACCGTGTTTAGCAGATTCAGAACCAGTTTCAGTTAAGAATGCTTTCGCAATTGGTGTTAACAATGACAAGATGTTGTCTGCAAACTTACGCTCTTCTTCAGTTTCGCCTTTTTCAACGATATCTGCATATTGAGCAAGTAAGTAAACTAGTGCACGACCACCTTCAGCAAATGACTTTTGAGTTAAAAGCATGTTGCGAACAGCTGGGTGAACAATAATTGGATCTGCTTCTTTTTCAGGTGCTTTAGGACCAGAAAGTGAACGCATCGCTAAACGGTCTTTTGCATACGCTAACGCGCCTTGGAAAGAACCTTCAGATGCGGCAAGACCTTGTACAGCCGTACCAATACGTGCAGTGTTCATGAATGTGAACATGCAGTTTAAGCCACGGTTTTCAGGTCCAATTAAGTAACCTTTTGCTTGGTCAAAGTTGATCACGCAAGTTGCATTACCGTGGATACCCATTTTGTGTTCGATAGAACCACAACGTACTGAGTTGCGCTCGCCAACAGAACCGTCAGCATTTACATGGAACTTAGGTACGATGAAAAGAGAAATACCTTTAGTGCCTTTAGGTGCACCTGGTAAACGTGCAAGAACGATATGGATGATATTGTCAGCCATGTCATGCTCACCAGCAGAGATAAAGATTTTCTCGCCAGAGATTGCATAACTACCATCAGCATTTGGTTCAGCTTTAGTACGGATAATACCAAGGTCAGAACCAGCGTGAGATTCTGTTAAACACATCGTACCTGTCCAAACACCTGAAACAAGATTTGGAAGATAAGTTGCTTTTTGCTCATCAGAACCGTGATGTTCAAGCGTACGAACAGCACCGTGAGAAAGACCAGGGTACATACCCCATGACCAGTTTGCAGTACCAACCATTTCAGAGATCGTGATCCCTAAAGAGTTCGGTAATGCTTGACCGCCAAACTCTTCATCAGCAGAAAGAGAAGGGAAGCCTAGTTCGATATATTTTTGATACGCTTCTTTGAAACCTGTAGGCGTAGTTACAACACCGTCATTCCAAGTACAACCTTCACGGTCACCCACTTGGTTTAAAGGAGAAAGTTCATTCTCACAGAAATCTGCCGCTGCTTCTAAATATTGATCAACCAATTCACGGCTTACGGTGCCTTGAAATGCAGGAAGTTTTGCGTAATGTGCTTCAGCATTTAATAATTCGTGCAATACGAACTGCATATCACGTAAGGGTGCTTTGTATTGTGGCATAGCGGGTTCCTCAATACTGGTGAAACCAGAGTTAAAATCTTAGTCAATGATAAATGTGCCCAATTGGCACCATTTTGTACCGCTAATCGTGCAACAAGTTATAGTTCGGTACAAGCTTTTGCAGGTCATTTCTTAGTGACTGCGAAGTCAAAGTTTGTGATTTAACCTGTTTAAGCTCCTAGATTGTAGGTGTTTTTTTTCTAATTTACTTAAACAGCTTGTTGAAAATCGTAAGCAGCTGTGTAAATAAAAAAAGGCGCTAAAAAGCGCCTGTGAGGAAGATGAATATTAGGTTGTAGCGTTTGGCTGACGTTTAAATTGCGATTTATCTGGCGTAAAATGAACTTCACATGTACCTTCGATTACACGATTTTTCCACTGAACATTCACACGTTCACCAATGCGTTTACCCTGACAAGCCTTTTCGATCTGTGCGCGTTGGGCTTGATGTTCTTGACGCATTTGTTCGCGTTGTTCCAATCGTTGTTCACGTTTTTCTTGCCACTCAGCACGTTGCTCTGGTGTAAGCGGTGCACGTTGCATATTATGGCGGTGATGATCGCGATTCATTGACTGTTCTGCTGGCGTTGTCGATTGACAAGCAGCTAAACCTAGAGCAGAACCGAGTAGAGTGGTCATTAATACAAGTTTTGTCTTATTCATTGTTTTATCCAGCGTGATCAGTTGTGATTCGATGGTTAAAGATTAGATAATAAAGATGAAGAAACAATGGAGAGTTTTTTTCGACCATGTTGGTTACAATCCATAAATAGAACAATATTGAGACTCCGCTTTTGAATGTTCGTCGTGTCCCTATCGCCCTACGCTTATTTTTAACGGTACTGCTGACAACTTTGCTGATCGCAACGATTAGCTTAGGTATATTGCATTGGACGATGCAAAAGAACTTTGCTCGTTATGTCGCAGATGTGGAAATGCAGAAGCTAGACCGTTTAATTGCCAATTTAGGCAATGTTTACTCTGTTTATCATGACTGGGGCAATGCGATTCAGGCACAGATTTTACAAATTGAAGGAACTGCGGCGGCAGATGACTATGATCGCTTGTCTCAGTGGTGGTTACGTCGACAGTATGATATTGCATTACAACAACGTTATTTTAATGATCATACCTTACTCAGCTTATCTCCAACATTAGCGCAAAACAGTACAGAAATAAAAAGCCGTCAGATTTTTAATGAAGAAGAACTCAGAATTCTCAAGCAAAATTTGCCTTCGGAATATCAACCTTTTGAAGGCTTGCGCTTTCCTTTAAGTCAAAGCCAATTTCGTTTAAAGAAAGATACAAAAGAGAATAACAAACAAACGAGTCAACTCAATCAGAATAATGAACACGGGAAAAAGCAGTTTGTCGCTATTCCTGATCGATTGGGCTTAAGCTCGCGTCTTTCTTTATATGATAATAGACATCAGTTTATCGTGGGGGAGCCTACAACCGATCAAATTTCTTATCGACCTATTATGGTTGGTCAAGAAATTGTGGGCTACTTAGGCTTGAAGCCTGTGCTTGATCAGGAAGATGCATCCAGTATTAATTTCTTTAGTAATCAAAAGCGCTATTTATTGCTTGTGTATGCCTTAACTGTACTTTCAAGTTTGGTTGCAGCTTTGCTGATGGCAACTTATTTCAAAAAGCCAATTCAGCGTCTGCTCAAAGCAACTTTGGAATTAACTCGAGGTAACTATCAACATCAAGTTGTGATTAAACGAAATGATGAGTTAGGTGATTTATCAAATCAACTGAATCATTTAGCTGATATTCTACATCAGCATGAAGAGTCTCGCCGTCAGTGGGTGGCGGATACTTCACATGAGTTAAAAACACCATTGGCAGTACTGCAAGCTCAAATTGAGGCGATGCAAGATGGGATTCGTAAAGCGACACCTGAGCATTTGGATGCAATGATGCGTCAAGTAAGCAGTTTGAAGAAGTTGACACAAGACCTTGCTGATTTGGCGCAAGCAGATGCTCAACAATTGAAGTGTTATTTCTCAGAAGTTGACCCGTGGGATGTCGTTGTACAAGAGGTTGAAAACTTTAGATCAACCTTTGAACAGCACCAATTAGAGGTTTCTTTATCAGGTGAGGGTGCCAAACTTTCATTAGATCGAGATCGTTTGAAGCAGATTATTGTCAATTTGTTAGGTAACTGTGTTCGTTACACTGAGCAAGGTGGAAAAATACAGATTCACACTCAACAAAATGATCAACAATGGATACTGTATGTTGATGATAGTCCATATGGTCTGAGTGATGAGCAACTGACACGTTTAGGTGAACGTTTCTATCGTGTCGATGATTCTCGTACACGTAGCACAGGCGGTACAGGTTTAGGTTTAGCATTGTCATGTAAATTAGCGCAAGCCTTAGGTGGTTCACTGAGCTTTGATCATTCACCACTGGGTGGATTGCGTTGTGTATTGACTTTTCCAAAAGCAAATTAAATATTGATAGATCCTCTAGTGTTGAGGATGATAAATAGGAAGAACACCATGAAACATATTATGTTGGTTGAAGATGAAGTTGAACTGGCACAGTTGGTTCGTGATTATTTAGAAGCGGCTGGTTTTGAAGTCAGTATGTTTCATGATGGGCAAGATGCGTATACCCAATTTCAGCAACGCAAACCAAGTTTAATGATTCTGGACTTGATGGTGCCTCGTATGGATGGCTTGACCATTTGCCGTAAAGTACGAGAGCAGTCTGATCTACCGATCATTATGGTGACTGCACGTACTGAAGAAATTGATCGTGTTTTAGGTCTAAATATGGGAGCCGATGACTATATCTGTAAACCATTTAGCCCTAAAGAGTTGGTTGCTCGAGTGCAAGCCGTTTTACGCCGTTTAGAGCGTAAAGCTGAACCTGAGCAAAATGACTTATTCCGTATTGATAAAGCGCAACAACGTATTTGGTATCAACAAAAAGCACTGACATTGACGCCAACAGAATTTCGCATTCTAGAATTGTTCTTAGAGCATTTGGGACAAGTGTATTCGCGTGCACAGTTACTCGACCATATTAATCCTGACAGTTTTGATGTTGCGGATCGCGTGATTGATAGTCATATCAAAAACCTTCGTCGTAAGATCTCTGAAGCGGCAGATACGGGTAACCGTCATGAGTGGATTCAGGCGGTTTATGGTGTGGGTTATCGCTTTGAATATCCTGATGAGTAAGTAACTTTGTTTTATCCTGTGGATAACCACAGCGTTATCCACAGAAAATGTGGATAGTTTCTTAAAACTTTTGTAGAAATTATCTACTTTTATGCTCTTTAGATAAAAACAGCAGTTGTCGATTTTTAAATATTACATTACTTTACAAAAGCTTATGGTAGGTGAGAGGGGCTGGTGAAGACATCTACATACCTTGGAAGTTATCCTCTGCATAAGCCTTATACGGTTTAATAAAGCGGTTCATCCCCAGTAGACAGATATTATTTCTTTAGGATTATGGATGAATGATGATAGGCGTATTGTTCTTAACGAGTTGCCAAATTTCATCCATATCCGAATTTGTAACAGCAATACAGCCTAATGTCCAATCCTTGCGCGGCATATATGAAGCGCTACTTGGAAATGAGGTTGCCTGCTTTGGGACAGTGCCATGAATCATCACATCGCCACCTGCAGATTGATTATGTTGTTTGGCATAAGCCGCATCATTTGCGTTGGGGTAGGAGATATGCAGTGACTTGTAGAATGCACTTTCTGAGTTACGCCAATCAATCGTATACGTTCCTTCAGGTGTTTTACCATCACCTTCAAATTGTTTGTGCCCAATTGGATCAAAGCCTAAGCGAATAGGATAGCTTCGGATAACTTCTTGTTGATGTTTCAGTTGTAATAATCTTTGATCTTTAAATACCTCAATCGTGGTGACTGGTTTGTTTTTGTTTAAGCTTTCTATTTCTTGGGCTGAAAGGGCTTGATGTTTCGATGCAAAAGTTGGAATAAACTTTTCATACTTATAAAAAGTAAATCCGCTCAAGATGACAATGATGATAGTTGCAACAACAAGCCCTAATTTCATATTGATCCTCGTAACTTAGGATGAGCAACTTACAGAAACTTCAGGTACATCACTTGGTAAGGGTACAGTGTCCTGTTCAGTTTCCAATTCAAGTTGTCGAGTATAGGGTTGATTAAGCAACTGGAATAAACGTTCAACCTCACTGAAATCCCCACGTTCGGCTTGTTCAATTGCTTTTTGCGCCATGTGATTACGTAAAATATAGTGTGGATTGGCTTGTTGCATGGCTTGGTCTAATGCGAGCGTATCTTGATGTTCACGAATCTGTTGATATTGATGCATAAACCCATCAAATTGACGTAAATCTAAGCAATCATCACGAAGTGCTTTATATTCTTGGTTTTGTAAACGAAGAAAGCTCTGAGTGTAGTCGAGTTGTTCTGTTTGCAAGATTCGCAAGAATGAAAAACTGCAATCTAAGCTATCCTTATGAAAATGAGGAAGCCCCATCTTTTGACATAAACCTTGTCCATAATGTTCTAAAAAAATAGCTTCGAACTGTTCTAAACATTTTGCTAAATCCAGTTTGAATTGTTCTTTTTGTTCAGCTTCAGCCAAAGGAATGAGATTGTTTAACCAAGTCCACAGATTCCAGTGGCCAACACTTGGCTGATTTTGATAGGTATAACGACCTTGGTAGTCTGAATGATTGTTGATCCAATTGGGGCGGAAACGTTCCATAAAACCATATGGGCCAAAATCTAAAGTAGAACCTGTAATATTTAAGTTATCTGTATTCATCACGCCATGTGCAAAACCGACCAATTGCCATTTTGCAATCATAATCGCAGTCCGTTCAATTACAGCTTGAGCAAATGCAAGTACTGGATTTTCAGCTTCTAAACATGCTGGATAATGCCATTCGATGCATTTCTGAGTAAATTCAGCCAATAGCTCAGGTGCATATTGGTTAATCCATTCAAAATGACCTAAGCGAATATGACAATCCGAAGTACGTAATAGCATGGCACCGAGTTCTAAGGTTTCACGCTGTACGCCTTGGCTTGAAGATGTAAATCCGATAGCATGACTTGATGCAACACCAAGCGCATTGAGTGCATGACCTGCCAGATATTCACGAATCACTGAGCGTAGTACAGCACGCCCATCCCCCATACGCGAGTAGGGAGTAGAACCCGCACCTTTAAGATGAAGATCAATCGTTTGACCTTGCGTATTGAGGATTTGTCCAATCAATAGGCCGCGACCATCGCCCAGTTGTCCTGCCCATTGCCCAAATTGATGTCCTGCATAAACCATCGCTAAAGGTGGAAATTCAGCAAAGGTTTTTTGCCCACTACAAATTTCAACCCAGTTCGCTTTGTCTTCTTCACTCCATTGCAACTCATCCGCCAAAGCTTCATTGAAATGACCTGCTTTTGCACCGCGCAAAGGGCTGGGTTGCTGTAGATGATAAAGCTTGGGGTTCAGAGCGTTGTAGCGAGGATTGAATTGCATAACTGAAATATCTTGGGAGGGGAATGTGTTGACTATAACAAATTTTAAGCTGAGCAGCGATGAAGTCCGTGATAGCAAATATGTATCAGTAGACATAAAAAAAGGCCTCATTGTGAGACCATTTTTTATATTGAGTTTATTCAGAAGCAGGTGCTTTTTTAATATTGCGCATCAATGTTTCTAAGCACTCACGATGATGAGCAAGTCTGTGTTCAAGTAATTGGAAATCAACTTTCAGTTTATGATCCATTTGATGAATTTTCTCAGCTACAGCTGCTTTTTTAGCTTGAATTTCTTGCTCTTTCAATTTCGCCCAATCATTTAAGGTATGGGTAAATGCTTCATATTCTTGCGCAATACGTTGCTTCATTTGAACGATGTCAGTATTTACATCGTGCCCATAAATTGCCAAATCTTGTTCAGCATATTTAAACTTCATCGCAAGTTCAGCTTTTTTAATATTAAAGCTTGGAATACGACGTAAGTTTTTAGCTAGACCGAGCTTAGAACTCGTCCAAATCAACCATTTTGTTGGGTCATATTGCCACCATTTTACCCCATTACGATAGTCGTATTGGAAAATGTGGTGGTAATTATGATAACCCTCGCCCCAGGTGAGGATGGCGAGAATAAAGTTATCACGCGCCGTATTTTCATCTGTATATGGACGTTTGCCCCACATGTGGCAAAGCGAGTTGATGAAAAAAGTCACATGATGGCTGATGAATAAGCGAACCAAACCACCTAGAAGTAATACGCCCCAGATGTCACCTACAAGCCAACCAATAGGTAATAAAATACCTGCATGAACCGCAATGACGAGTGGAACGTAATATTTATCTTGGAACATCACTAACTTGTCATTTAACAAGTCTGGTGCATTTTTATAGTTTGGTTCAGCGGCTGGGTAGTTACGTAACATCCAACCCATATGCGCGTACCAAAAACCATTATTAATTGAATAAGGATCTTGGTCGACGTCATCAACATGACGGTGATGTGTACGGTGACCAGAAGCCCAAAACAGAATGCTGTTTTGAACCGCAAATGTACCTGCGATCATCAATAAAATTTTAAGAGGTAAAGCGGCTTCATAAGCACGATGTGCCCATAAGCGGTGATAGCCTGCAGTAATACCTAAACTGCTTATACCCAGTAAGACAAACATGCTAATCCATGCACCCATACTGAAGTCATGATGATAGGTATAGATTGGAATAGAAATTAGTGCAACAATTGGTAGAAATACCAAGGCAAAAATTGCAATCCAATTAATAGGTGCTTTCTTGAGTGGGGCGGAATTCATATCCGGCAGCGCTCCTAATATCCTTGTTTGCACAAGATAATAAAACTAAACGAGATAGCAAAACCAATCATGACGATATATTGCTATGTTATCACTGATATTAGCATGCTCGGATTCATTAGCACTAGTATTATTGTACAGTTGTATCGAAAGAACAGTAACAGAATTCATTTGTTAGCTTGATCAATGAATTAAAAGGTGAAATAAATCAATGTCTGAGCAATTTACCGTGAAAAATCCTATTTTCTCCAAGAAGGCATTTTTTAACAAAACTTTCATATTATCTACTGTTGTGATGCTTGCGGCTTGTCAAAGCCAGCCATCAAGAGTGCAAAAAAATACCTTACAGCCCAAACGAATAACTCAGTTACCGAGTATGCAAGTACGTAAAAGTACTGATGGCGTTCAAGATGTCGATTGGCAAATTACCATGATTCAAAACAAGCGTGCTTTGTTCTTTAATCAGTATCCAAGCTTTTCTCTGAACTCGGTATCAAAATTGGTTTCTGGGCATACGGGATGTAATAACCTTTATGGACGTTACACCTATGACTTTGCTCAAAGAAAGCTTGATTTTGATGTCATGGCGGGGCATTACAGTTGTAATAAGGCTTTAGCTCAAGAGGCGGATCTTATGGATGCAATACAACGTGTTACACGCTTCCAATTTGATGGAACAAATTTATATTTGTTAGATGCTAAAGGGCAGAGATTAATACAAGCACAGCGTAAAAAGTAAAAAGAAAGGCAGAATTTGTTCTGCCTTTCTTATAACTGAAGGTGTTGTAACATCATTGTCGGAACATCTGTAATTAAACCTTGGATACCGAGTTGTTGGAGATGTTTGGCTCGATCAACATCATTCACAGTCCATACGCTGATCTCTAAATTGGCTTGCTGAGTTTGGCGAATGATGTCATCTGTAGCAAGTTGATCTTTCCATCCAATTCGACAACAGCCATATTGATGTGCAAGTTCAATTGCATATTCTCCGACTGGTATTTCGATCAGCAAGCCCCGTTTAAAATGGCTTTGTTGTTGGGCGAGAGCAGCTAAAATTTTGATATCAAAACTGGTAATCGTTGCTGTTTTTTCAAAGCCTTTGAGGTCTTGTTGTAATTGGTGAATTAAGCGTTCGGCAGCAGCCTCATCCGAGACAGCTTTCACTTCAACTTCGATATGCTCAAAGTCAGTTAAGCAATCTAAAACGTGGGGAAGATTAGGGGTGTATTCTTCCAATGCCCACGCATGCCATTGATGGCGATGATCGAATTGTTGTGCTTCAAGTAAATTACAGCTTTCAACATGTTGTGATCTGCCCGTGGTACGAACAAAATCATCATCATGAATCACAACCAATTGGTCATCTTTGAGTTGGCGTACATCAAACTCAACTGCACGTATGCCTAAATCATGCAGGTAACGAAAGCCACCTAACGTATTTTCGGGAGCTTCCCCTCGTGCACCACGATGACCAATAATTTGCATTCGTTATCTGCCTTTTAGCTTATTGTAGGTCAATGCTGTCATTAATATTTTTTTGCCACAGAACTTCACTACCACCTTCGGCACGTTGTAAAGCACGCGAAGCAACAAATAACCAGTCTGATAAACGATTCAATAATTGTAATGCGGTTGCTTGAATATTTTGGTCTCGATTCTGTACAGACATTAATGCACGTTCTGCGCGGCGGCATACGGCACGTGCTTGATGAGCATAACTACAAGCTAAGCTTCCTGACGGTAATATAAATTCTTTGAGCATTGGCAAAGATTCATTCATTTGATCGATTTCTTTTTCAAGAAACTCGATACATACAGGTTGGAGCAGGTGATAGTTTGGAATACACACTTCACCACCAAGATCAAATAACCAATGTTGAATTAGGCTTAGACTTTTATCCCAATCGGTTTTATTTTCAATTTGAGATGCGCTGATTTGTGCTCTTAATACGCCAATAGTTGCATTAAGTTCATCAACGTCACCCAAGGCGGTAATACGCAAATCATCTTTGGCTACACGAGAACCATCTCCAAGACCAGTCGTGCCTGAATCACCTGTACGTGTATAGATTTTGCTTAAACGATGTCCCATTGGGTTTCCTAAAAATAAAAAGGGGATAATGTCGGTCAAAACATTACCCCGAAAATGGAGTTAAGAAAATATTTTTGTTATTTGTTTGCGCGATTAATAACGGAAAGTTACGCCAGCAGAAGCTTGACGACCACCGTTGATGTAATACACACCATTACCGTTATAGGCTGTTTTATAGTTTACATCCCCAATGTTTTCAATATTTGCAAACAGCTTGATCATCGGAATCGGCTGCCAATAAATATTTACATTGGTTGTCACGTAACCAGGATTGGTTGTCGGTGTAGTAGACGGCCAATCAGCAAAGTCTTTTGAATTTGATTTAGCAACTACAGAAGCTGAAACACCATACTCACCATCATCCCAACCTGTTGTAAGCGTTAAGCTTTGGCGTGGGCGGCGGTTTAGATCTTTTTTGGTTTCATCATCTTTTGCTTGTACATAAGCATAAGTTGTACTCAAAAAGAGTTCATCTTGTTGCCATTTGAGGGATGCTTCCCCGCCTGTAAACGTCGCTTTATTTACGTTGATTAATTTATTTCCTTGATAGCTGATAAGGTTATCAACTTTATTTCGGTAAATAGATAAACCAAGGTTGATATTGTAATTTAGCTTTTGATCGACACCAATTTCGTAAGAAAAGCTTTCTTCAGGCTTAAGGTCTGGATTTCCACCCCATGAAATAGCATATAAGTCATTTGTAGTCGGTGCGCGGAATGCAGAGCCAATATTTGCATAAACGCTTGTAAGTGGTAGAACTTGATAGCGAATAGCACCTTGACCAACAGTATGTGTACCAAACTTTTCATTATCTTCAACACGAACGCCAACTTGCGTTTCTAAACCATTACTTTTGTATTGGTGCTGCGCGAAGTAACCAATCGTATCTACTGATTCTTTATATTTAACGTCTTGGCCACCCCAAAGATTTTTAGAGTACACATCACCTTTGATATCTTTATATGTTGAACCCACTAAAATATTCTGAGCAGGCGTCATTTGCCATTTGGTATAAAGCTCAGCTTCTTGTGTAGTACTATAAACGTAGTCTGGAGAGTTATTCTGATTTAAATCATCTTTGAACTGCGATAAACGAGCATGGATAGCTAGATTATCAAGAACATTTGCTCGACCTTTTACGTTGATCACTTCATTTTTAAAGTCTTGAGAAACGAGGTTGCCGTAGTTGTCATAGTCACTATAGCCTTCGTTTTCACTATAATCGACAGAAGCTGCAAATAGCTCTTTTTCAACACCGATTTTTGCGCTATAGCCTTTTTGATCAAAACTGGCTTTTTTATTGTCTTTTGCATCAGTGACTGGTGTACCGTCAGTTTCTAAGCGTTGTCCACGAATTTGAGCATAAAAACCATTTTCAGCGAGATCTGCGCCAACAACTGACTTATACGTTTTATTTTCGCCAATTTCCCCAGTTATGAATGCTGAAGTTTTTTCTGGAGTTTTTGAGATAAGCTGTACTACACCACCAATTGCATCTGCACCATATAGAACTGATGCTGGGCCTTTTAAGACTTCAATTTGTTTAATATCAGTTGTATCAATAAATGGTAATGATGCTGCACCAGATGTATTTGAGTTAAGACGAACCCCATCTCTTAACAGCAATGTATGGTTAGAGTTAGTTCCGCGTAAAAAAATAGAAGCTGATTGACCATAACCGCCGCTTTGTACCATGTTGATTGAAGCATCGGTTTCTAATAGTTGTGGTAAAGAAGCAATTGGCGATTGTTCAAGAATCTTTGGTTCAATAATATTGATACGCGCTGGAACTTCGCTGATTTTCTGTTCACTACGAGATGCTGTCACAACAATCGTATCAAGCGTTGCTGGTTTTTCTGTTGATTGATCTTGAGCAAAAGCAGGTGAAGAAAACCCCATCGCAATAGCGATAGCACCAACTAAACGAGTTGGTTGAAAAACTGTAGACATGATGTCGCTCCAGACATTCACCCATCGTGAATGTTAATGTGGAAATGGACAACAAGCAGGTCTCCGGACTTCACTATATCATCACAATAATGATGCTATTAATCATCTTCCCACATCGATCCGACGCAGTGATTTGGCGTTGAGCTTGATTAATAATTCGGTGTTACCGTTGCGAGGGCAGTGTTGGATTTTCACCAACTTCCCTATAAGCAAAAGAATTTGCTTTAGACTTGTTGCGATATTGGGCGAAGTATAAAGTGTTAACGTTTTTTAAACAATCGCATTTCGAAATGAACTTTGCCCCAAGTGAGTCAAATTGCATTACAATGCGATGGTTTCAAAATATTCATTTTAAATTGGACACATCATGCGCCAATCTCAAATGCGAACTCGCGCCAAGATTTGTGGAATAACTCGAGCACAAGATATTCAAGCTGTGGTGCAGGCAGGCGCAGATGCAATCGGTTTTGTATTTTTCCCGCCTAGTCCTCGCCATGTGACTATTGAGCAAGCGCAATCGTTGGCAAAACTTATTCCGCCTTATGTGCAATTGGTGGGCTTGTTTGTAAATGCTAGTGCTGAAGAAATAAAAACGGTGCTTGATTCAGTTCCGTTGGATGTATTACAACTACATGGTGATGAAACACCTGAACAATGTCAGCAGATCGCAGAATCATGTAAACGTCGTTGGTATAAAGCAATTCAAGTGAAATCTGATTTAGATGTAGTGGCAGAAGTTCAACGCTATCAAGTGGCTGGTGCCAGTGCGGTATTGTTAGATGCATGGCATCCTGAGTTAAAGGGTGGAACAGGCCATCGCTTTGATTGGAACAAATTTCCTCAACTTGAAATTCCACTAATTTTGGCAGGTGGCTTAACACCTGAAAATGTGAGTGAAGCTATCGATACTACAGCTGCTTTTGCTGTGGATGTCAGCGGAGGCGTAGAGTCCGCAAAAGGTATAAAAGACCAACAACTCATTGAAAAATTTATGCAAGGAGTCCGACGTGGATCAGCAAAATAACGTGATTGACTACACCCAGTTTCCAGATGCTCAAGGGCATTTCGGTATTCATGGTGGACGTTTTGTGTCAGAAACGCTAATGGCTGCACTTGAAGATTTAGAAAATCTTTATGGTCGTATGAAAAATGATGCTCAGTTTTTGGCAGAGTTTGATCGTGATCTTGCGTTCTATGTTGGTCGTCCTAGTCCACTTTATTATGCTGAACGATGGTCTCAGCACCTCGGCGGTGCGCAAATTTACCTGAAACGTGAAGACTTGAATCACACGGGTTCACACAAAGTGAATAACACGATTGGTCAGGCATTATTGGCAAAGCTATCAGGTAAGAAGCGTATCATTGCTGAAACAGGTGCAGGTCAGCATGGTGTGGCGACAGCAACCATTGCAGCACGTTTGGGTATGGAGTGCGTGGTATACATGGGCGCTGAAGACGTAAAACGTCAAGCGATGAATGTATATCGTATGCGTTTGCTTGGTGCGACAGTTGTTCCTGTACAAAGTGGTTCAAAAACATTGAAAGATGCCATGAACGAAGCAATGCGAGATTGGGTCACCAATGTTGATAGCACTTACTATGTGATCGGTACTGTTGCTGGACCACACCCATATCCTCAGCTGGTTCGTGATTTCCAATCAATTATTGGTCGTGAAGCACGCCGTCAAATTCAAGAGCAAGCAGGTCGTTTACCTGACGCATTGGTTGCTTGTGTTGGTGGTGGTTCAAATGCGATGGGCTTGTTCTATCCATTCTTGAATGATCAAGATGTGAAAATGTATGGTGTTGAAGCAGCGGGTTACGGCATTGAAACTGGTAAACACTCTGCGCCATTAAATGCAGGTCATGTCGGCGTATTACATGGTAACCGTACCTACTTGATGTCAGATGAACAGGGTCAGATCATTGAAACACATAGTATTTCTGCAGGTCTAGACTATCCGGGTGTCGGTCCCGAACATAGTTTCTTAAAAGATATGAAACGTGTTGAATATGTGCCGATCAATGATGACGAAGCGCTACAAGGTTTCCGTGATCTCACCAAGATTGAAGGGATTATTCCTGCACTTGAAAGCTCACATGCCATGGCTTATGTCACTAAACTTGCGCCAACCATGTCTAAAGATCAAATCATCATTGCAACCGTTTCAGGTCGTGGTGATAAAGACTTAATGACAGTTGCGCGTATTGATGGCGTTGAAATGGTTGAGATGTAAGTTTTCACAATGCCAAGTTTGTTTATGGTGATGTTGGGTGGCCGACATGCAAAAGCCAATACTGAAGTTCATGATGTAGTAATGGCAATAGGTGAAACACTACCTGAAATCATGCCACAGTTAAAACAAGCTTGGTTTGGTGAGTTGAAAGGATTGCATATTGATGCTTGGGCACAGTTTACAGGTGTGCAATCGCAAGGTGTGAAGTACCAAATACATTTTTCTGATGCAGCGCCGTCAGTTTCGGATGAAAAATTGTATTTGATCAACTTGGGTGGATATGTCCCGAATATTTTCGGTGAGTTACATAGCTATCATCTTGTTGTGGCTACAGATTCAACAAATGCAAAACAGCTCGGTAAGCAATATATCGAGCAACACTGGCATAAACCGCATACAGACCGTGTCGTTGATGTAGATGATTGTATTCCTATCGATCATGTAGCAGGTCGCTATATCCAGTTGGTTCAAGGTGAGTTTAACCCGACCATTTGGGAAAATACTTATCTCACCATAGGTTAAAAGCTCAATAAAAAAGGGAAGCAAAAGCTTCCCTTTTTTTACTCACTATTTTATTGAACTAACTTGATTCGATTGGTATTTGGTACCGTAAGCGGAGAGTTTTGAGTAACATATTTTTCCAATGCATCAATATCTTGACCGCCACCAATTGGGTTCTTACCATCTTTTAGAACAGTAAAGTTATCACCGCCATCGGCAAGGAAGCTATTTACAGTCACACGATAAACTTTCGTATCAATAAGTGGTTGTCCTGCGACCATGACAAGACTTGCACGCGGTGATACAGAACTATCTTTGTTGTATGAATAACTAAACTCTTTCGATGGTTGCAAGATGCGGACAGTTGCTGCATTTGCGCCAGACCATTGTTGCTCTAATACATCACGAATTTGTTTGCCCGTAAGGCTTAAAGTCACTAAGGAATTACCAAATGGTTGTACCGTAAATACGTCGCCGAATGTGATTTGATTATTGGTGTTAATGAGTAGATCAGCACGTACACCGCCTGGATTCATTAAGGTGAAATCAGAACCTTGATCACTTGCAGCTAACGCAGCGGCTTGTTGTGCATCCGCAATCAGATTCCCTAATGCACTTTCGCCACTTTCAGTTGCAGTACGGCTAATTACACTGTTCGCAGTACCAACAACGCGAGCAGAGATAGTCGTTACTGCTTGGCGATATTTATCAAGTATGGCTTCGATGCTCGGCGTCTTATTGAATTTTTCATAAAGATTAGTCAAATTTACCGTATTTGAACCAGAGGTATACGCTTCACTTTGAATAGGAACTTGAGAGGCATCTTTTTTGATCACATCCCCTGTTTTTCCATCCAATTCCAGTTGAATATTGGTAATCGCCGTGCCGTATTGACCCGCTGAGGTGAGTAAAAATGGTTTTTGCGGATTTTTGGTTGCGTAATCGCAAATATAAGACTGATGTGTGTGACCAGACACAACAACATCTACAGCTGGATCTAAGCGATCTAAAATTCCCAATAGTGGCCCACTTAATCCATCACAGGTTTTGCTATTAAACTTAGTACTTGGCGCAACCCCTTCATGCACTACAACGACAATGGCTTCAATACCTTGTTTCTTTAACTCGGGAACTAAGGCATTGACTGTATCGGCTTCATCATGAAAATCAACATCTTTAATACCCGCAGCAGAGACGATGCTGGGTGTTGCTTTTAAGGTCATACCGATAAAGGCAACTGGAATGCCACCATAGGTTTTGACTTTATATGCAGGAAATAATGTTTTACTTGGGTCTGCCTTCATCGAAACGTTGGCAGCCAAAAAGTTGAATTTTGCACCCTCAAAGTTTGGGTTGATTTGACATGGTTTAGCACTGGTATATTGCTCACATCCACCATTTTGTAAACGACGTAATTCATCTGTACCACGGTCAAACTCATGATTCCCTACAGCATTGAAATCAATATGAATATCATTCATGGTTTCAATGGTTGGCTCGTCTAGGAATAGCGATGAGGTGAGCGGGGAAGCACTAATTAAATCACCAGCAGAAACGACAGCATTATTTGGATACTTAGCACGGAGTTTATTTATTGCATCGGCAAAATAACTGACCCCACCAACAGGGATTCGTACTGATTTACTGGTATCTGTTGGATCTTCTGCTTCAATATAGCGTTTCGGTGGTTCTAAGTTTCCATGAAAGTCATTGAATGCAAGGATGTTAATGCTTTGATTTTGGCGTTCAGCAACAGGTGGTTGATTGTTACTATCATCGTTATTGTCGTTGCATGCCGTTAAAGCTAAAAGCATTAAACATAATACTTTTGTTTTGAATATTGTTTGAAGAGTCATATTTTATCAACTGGTATAAGATTGTTTTTAAAAATAAAGTGTTCGTATGAATCTTTGATGAAAAAATGGACGACAGCTACTCGTGAATGCTGTCTGAAGAAATGGTGAATCACGCTCAAATTTTGTATAAATTTTATTCTTTTAATGGTGTTAATCTTCTGATTTACAGACTATTATTGGCAAAGATTTAAACAATCAGTCATGGAATGCTTTGAAATGGATTTGATACAAGTCAATGGTCAGCCTCGTTATGGGCGTTTTGACCACGTACCATCACGAATAAATCTAGATGACTATATTTATAAATCACCTTATGGTCAGATACTTAAAGGCTGGCGCAAACAACTTAAATATAAAAAATTTAAATTTTGTGGCTTACAGCATGAGCATTTCAGTATTGGCATCGCGATTGTCGATCTATCATGGGCAGGGCATGGTTTTTTCTATGTCTATGACCATCTCGCTAAAAAAGTAATTGAATGGAATGCAATTCAACCGCTTGCTATGAAAACGCAACTGGATGAACAACCATTATTTAGTCAAAGTTATTTCAAAAAGTCAGCCTATCAATTCGATATGCAACATGCCAATGGCGTGCGATACATTCAAGTAACTAAGCATGGTGAAATTCAGTTAAAAGCACGGATTTTTTGTGCGGGTACGGATGCCTTAAGTTTATGTAGCCCGACAGGTATTAATGGTTGGACTTATACTCAAAAGCAAACCACATTGGCGGTTGAAGGGTTCTTTATTAGCCCAGATCAACAACAGATTGATTTTAATGCTCATAGCCTTGCAGCACTGGATGATACTTGTGGTTTTCTTCGTCCTGAAACAGCTTGGTTTTGGTTGTCATGCCAATTTATAGATAAAAATGATCGCCGTATTGGTTTAAACCTTGCATCTGGCGTGAATGAAAGTTTTGGTAATGAAAATGCGCTGTGGGTCAATGGACGTTTGTATCCACTGACTGATGTTCTATTTGAACAACAAAGTGAAATGACATGGTCGATTCGTTCATTAGGCGGATGTTTAAACTTGATGGTGGAAACAGGGTGGTGTCGTTTTGAAAATATTAATTTACGGTTGATCGGCAGCCAGTTTAATCAATGGCAAGCCAAAGTCAGCGGTACGATTGCGCATGAACAGGTGGAGTTAGTGTCATTAGATAATGAATATGGCTTATTAGAACAGCATTATGCGAAGTGGTGAGTAAACAAATAAAAACTTCCTCTAGCCCCTCTTTAAAAAAGAGGGGAACTATTGAGGAACTAAACTGCTTAACCGAGTGGTATTACTGATATAGAGAGAATTTTATTTTAGGTAAGTTAAAGCCCTGCTTGCCAAAAAGCTTCACCCGCAGCAATTGGGTCATTGGTCTTGGCTAAAGTATCAATCCAAACATCATATTGACGAATAACAGGATGTTGATTTGGATGAAAGTCTTTCTTGAACCAATCACTATATTGAGACCTTTTTGCAGTCAAAATACCGTTACGACCAAAGAACCACGGCAAGCCTTTACGTGCCATATCAAAACGTTGTCTCAAGTTGAAACCATCGGTTTTGAGCATCACATCTGTACGATATAGAGTAAAACCAAACATCATCACTGTTGTGAAAACCAAAGCAAAGCGACGAGTAGCTTCTGGGACTTCACCGACTTCACGCATCACATCAAAAGCAACATCACGATGTTCCATTTCTTCAATCGCATGCCAAGCAAACAGTGCTCTAACAAATGGATCTGCTTCTGCTAAAGTTTCTTTTTTACTATAAAAAGTATCTGCCATCAGTGCAGTTAAGTGTTCTGCGGCAGCGGTCATCGCAATATTGTATTGGGCCGAACGATTTTTTAATTCAAATCTAAAAATCTTTTTCAAACGTGTGGTGAACTGATCAACAGGCATGCCTTGTTCTTTCATGATCTGATTCATTTTGTCATGTGCAATACCATGCTGCGCTTCCTGACGAATGAAGTCAGCGACACGTTCCTGTAACTCAGGATCATTAATTTTGTCGCGGAATAAACGCACGCACTCAATAAAATAGCGTTCACCATCAGGAAAGGTGAGACTTAATGCATCAAACATACGTGTGCGGAAAGGATCACCACCAAACCAGAAGCGAGGTGCTTGATCTAAGTGAAAATCTAATTTGGTTCTTACAATTGGATCAACTTGATAGGAAACATGTGCATTCATCTTTGCTATTCCTTGTCTTTTTCATGAACTCAGTATGAAAAAAGTTCAACAAAATGTTTTGACAGTTACAGCCAAGTTTTATACAAATAACGACATATCAGGGATGAGATTGGCGTATGTCAGTTAAAATTATAATTGGATATTTGCGGCTATTTAATCGCGTTTTACAACAAGAACATATTGATTTGTCAAAAGTTGTTTCGCCTGAGCTTTGGCATGCTTTCCAAAACTGTCTAGAAAACCCTGATGAACAAGACTTTGACGTTGAGCGTTATGCTTTATTGTTACAAGCTGCTCAACCACATTTCACACGGCCGATTACGTTGGTTCTAGCTGAACATGCCAATTTGCAAGATTTAGGATTGATGGGTTATTTGGCATCGACTAGTTTTGATCTGCAGCAAGCTTTGCAATTGCTACAACGTTACTATTCTCTGGTTTTCAAACAAACCAATTTAGAACAACTCAATGTTCAGCAATTACCTGAATATATTCAAATCGTTTGGAGCGCATCTTATCCTGACTACCGAGAAATGTATGAACTCAATTTGGCGTTGATTTTTAAAATTGCTCAGTCGATTGTGTTAGATCATTTAGCACCACCACAAATGATTCAGTTTGGATATGCACCGCATACATCGCTATATCATTTCGAGCGTTTTTATGGCTGTTCTATTCAAGTTCAAGCTGGACAATATGCGATACGATTTTCCAACCAGATTTTAAAGGCCAAAAGTATTGCGGCGGATCAGCAGTTGAATCAGGTGTTGTCGACACAAGCGCAGCAGTCGTTGAGTCGGATTAGCTCAACCGAGATTCAGCAACAACAATTCAAACAAAAGATTTTGACTTATATTGAGCAAGGTTTAGTACAACAAGAAGAAGTGTTGCAGAGTTATGTGGCTAAGCGATTGCATTGTTCTGAAAGAACTTTACAACGACAACTCAAGGTGTATCAGCTTAATTTTCAAGATATTCTGGATCAATATCGTTTGGAGCAAAGTAAGCTGTATTTACAACAAGGAAAATCACTTTCTGAAATTGCGGAACTTTTGAATTATGCGGATCAAAGTGCTTTTGGACGAGCATTTAAGCGTTGGACAGGGCTTACACCTAAGCAGTTTTTAAAGTCTTTATAGATTTTAGATCAAACTTTTAATTCATAAGTGAGTTTAACTAAGGTCATTCAATTTATGAATAATCAGATGGGTTTGATATTTTCTTATTTTTTAAGGATGAAAGTAAAAAATCCTCTGTTGGACTGACGTTTCGTCCTGAGCAAATTTTAAAGCACTGCTTTGAAATGCAGCGCAAGACAAGTCCAACGGGCGACATTCATGTCGCCTGTCACGATAGTAGATTGTTGTCTAAATTAAAGCGTTATTAAGAGTAGAGCTTGATCAGTAATTCAAATTTTCTATTGGTTTTTTAAACGTGGATAATTAAATGCGATTGCGAAAATAGCAAAGATAGCCAAAATCCAACAATAGTAAATATGTCCAATGAGCTCAACTGGTGAGAGTTTAGCAATTGAACATGCAAGTAGAAGTTGAGCGCCGTAAGGGATCATTCCTTGCACCACACACGAGAAAATATCAAGCAACGCTGCACTACGTTTAGGATCAACGCCATATTCTTTAGCAACTTCTCGTGCCATGTCACCTGAAAGAATGATCGCAACGGTATTGTTGGCAACAAATAGGTTAGAGAAGACCACGAGGAAGCTGATTCCAAACTCGCCAGCACGTTGTTTGCCAAATTTAAATAACCGTGTAATCGCATAAATACGTTGAATCAGCCACTCTAATCCGCCTTCTTTTTGCATCAGTGCTGAAAGCCCGCCAAGTAGCATAGAAAGTAATGCAACTTCGAACATGCCAACAAAACCGTCATAGATACTGCTATTGAGTTTTGCAAGATTAAATTCAGGCAGACTCACTAAACCAATCGCACCAGACAAGACGACACCAATCATTAAAACGGCTAAGACATGCAGACGAGTAAATGCCAGAAAAAATACAGCGAGATAAGGCAAAATCAACCAAATATCAAAAGGTTTAGATTCAATCGCATTGGCTTGATGACTCAGTGCAATATAAACCCCGAGTGTGATAATCGCCGCTGGCAATGCGATCCAAACATTGACTTTAAATTTATCTCTTAATTCAACATTTTGACTGCGTGTTGCTGCAATAGTCGTGTCTGAAATCATAGACAAGTTATCGCCAAACATTGCACCACCAACCACAGCACCGATTGCATAGAGTGGGGTAATATCTGTTGCTTGTGAGAAACCAAAGGCGATGGGCGCACAGGCTGCAATTGTTCCCATTGATGTTCCCATTGCGGTTGCAATGAAAGCGGCAATGATAAATAGCATCGGTAAGACATATTCGGCTGAAATCAAAGACAGCCCAAGTTGAACTGTGGCATCTACACTACCAATCGCGCCTGATACGCTTGCAAATGCACCTGCTAGCATAAACACCATAAACATCAATATGAGATTAGGGTGACTCGCACCTTGTAGAAACTCTTCAATTGCCGCATTTAACTTTTGTTTATAAAGCAGTAATGCCAAAATGACAGCGGGTATCGCTGCTACAGGTGCTTTGACTTGATAAAACGCAAATTCAGTCCCTATCATTGAATGATATAGACCACTCCCGAGAAAGATGATCAAAAATACCAATAGTGGCAACAAAGCAAGCGCATTGCTTTGCACTTTTTCCTGAGAGTGGGCAGACATAAAAATAAAAAGAAAACTTAGAAATTGCGCGTAGTATAAAGGAGCTTTGCTAATTTCTAAAATGCCGAGATATTCGCTCAAAATTAGGAAGCTTTGATCATTGAGAAAAAATTGAAAATATAGATAAATGTGCAAGTGGGATTGGAAGTCGTCATATTCACAGTTGCAATCACGTCAAACTCTGTTCAATGAACAAAAAATAGCGTTACAATGCAGTGTTTTTGTATGACTACAAACAACTCCTCAATTTATATAAATCAAGGAAAGCATAATCCTATGTCACGTCTTGCCACTCGTTTTGAACAGCTTAAATCTCAGCAACGTAAAGCGCTTGTTTCTTATGTAATGGCAGGTGACCCGCATCCACAAGTAACAGTTCCTTTGCTTCATCAAATGGTTGAAGCAGGTGTTGATGTGATTGAGCTTGGTCTACCATTTTCAGATCCAATGGCTGATGGTCCTGTGATTGCTTTAGCTGCTGAGCGTGCTTTGGCAGGCGGAACCAATACTTTAGATGCTTTGGATATGGTTAAAGCCTTTCGTGAAAAAGATCAAACGACACCCGTTGTTTTGATGGGATATTTAAATCCTGTTGAAGTGATTGGTTATGAAAAGTTTGTCGCTTATGCGAAAGACTGTGGTGTTGATGGTGTTCTTTTGGTGGATTTACCACCTGAAGAGTCGAAGCAGTTTGGTGAAGTCTTGAAACAAAATGAGATGGATCAAATCTTCTTGCTTGCACCGACATCAACCGACAATCGTATTCAACACGTGGTTGATCAAGCCAGCGGTTTTGTTTACTACGTGTCACTAAAAGGTGTGACAGGTGCAGCAACATTAGATACCTCAGAAGCTGCGGCGCGTATTGCAAAAATTAAATCGAAAACCAATGTTCCTGTAGGTGTTGGTTTTGGGATTAGTGATGCAGCGTCTGCTAAAGCAATGGGTCAAGTTGCTGACGCGGTGATTGTAGGAAGTGCTTTCGTTAAATCTTTTGCAGCATTGCCAGCAGATGAAGCTGTGCAACAGACGGTGAATAAAGTGAAGGAGCTTCGAGCTGCGCTCGATGAGTTAGTATGAGTCAAGAATTAACAGCAGGGAAGGTTCTTAGCCCTTCAACACCTTGGACTGATCGTCAAGTTCCAGGTATTCAAGTTGCTGATGAACAACAGACATTCAAAGCGACGTTTACAGAACCTACGATTGAATGCCCTGAATGTCATGCACTTGTGACACGTACCGCAATGTCATTTAACGCTTACGTTTGCCCTCAGTGCGATGAGCATTTACGTATGCGCGCCCGTGATCGTTTGAACTGGTTCTTTGATCAAGTCAATGGTGAGCTTGGACAAGAGTTTAGTGCAAAAGATCCATTACAGTTTGTGGATAGCCGCCCTTACCCAGATCGTATACGTGAGGCACAAGATAAAACGGGTGAGACCGAGGGTCTGGTTGTCATGCATGGTTCACTCAAAGGTTTAAATTTGATCGCTTGTGCGTTTGACTTTGAATTTATGGCTGGGTCGATGGGCACAGTAGTTGGTGATCGTTTTGTACAAGCGGCAGAGCGTGCGATTGCATTACATCAACCATTAATCTGTTTCGCAGCTTCTGGTGGTGCACGTATGCAAGAAGGCATGTTGTCTTTGATGCAAATGGCGCGTACTGCAGCTGCAATCCAAAAAATGAAAGAAGCACGTGTACCTTATTTAGTGGTACTCACTCACCCAGTTTATGGTGGTGTAACTGCGTCATTAGCCATGTTAGGCGATGTACATATTGCTGAACCGAAGGCTATGATAGGCTTTGCTGGTAAGCGAGTGATTGAACAAACGGTACGTGAAAAATTGGAAGAACCATTCCAACGTGCAGAATATTTGCTTGATCATGGTGTGGTCGATCAAATTGTTCATCGTCATGCATTACGTGATACTGTATACAGACTTGTAGCTAAACTGATGAACTTACCTTGAGACAGCACGCACCACATTCTACAGATACATTAACAACATGGCTCGATTATTGGAGCCATGTTCATGTTACAGGGATTGATTTAGGTTTAGAACGTGTTATTCCTGTCGCTGAAAAGCTAGGGGTAATGCGACCTAAAGCAAAAGTTTTTACGGTTGCTGGAACCAATGGCAAAGGTTCAACCACAACAACTTTAGCTGCTATTTTAAATGCGCAAGGTTATAAAGTTGGGCTGTATCAATCCCCGCACATTTATCGTTTTAATGAACGCGTTAAACTTACTGGAATCGAAGTTGATGATCAGCATTTGATTGATGCTTTTGTTTTAGTTGATCAAGCGCGCCGTGAATGTGATCTAAGCTTATCTTTCTTTGAAGCAACCACATTGGCTGCTTTTGTTATTTTTAAGCAACAGCAATGTGATGTGTGGGTACTTGAAGTTGGCTTAGGTGGTCGTTTAGATGTTGTTAATGTGATCGATCCTGATATTGCGGTTATTACCAATATTGGATTGGATCATACTGATTGGTTAGGCGATAGCATTGAAAAGATTGCTTTTGAAAAAGCAGGCATTATTCGTCCCAACATTCCTGTTATTTTCGCTGGTCAACAACAGCTCCCTCAAGCGATTCAAGATAAAGTCACTGACACTCAAGCACAGTTGTATGCGCTGAATCGAGATTATTTTTACCAATTAAATGAAGATGGCGAGACATGGTCTTTTGCTTCTTCTGGTACAACCCTAAAATTACCTGTTGGTCAATTAGCGTTAGATAATATTTCTACAGCAGTCGCAGCGATATTGGTGAGCGGCGTTGAAGTGACACAAGTTGCAATCGCAAGCGGAATTTTAAATGCTCAATTGCAAGGTCGTTTTGAAATTCGTCAAATTAAAAATAGAACGGTGATCTTTGATGCGGGCCATAACCCACATGGCGTCGAATTTTTATTGAATCAGTTGCGAAAATTCTTAAAATACAATAAACAGTACACAGAAGTTGTGGCTGTATTTTCCATGTTGGCAGATAAAGATATTGCATCTGTCACCGATTTACTAAAAACAACAGTAAAAAATTGGTTTATTGCTACTTTAGATGTGCCTAGAGCCGCGCCTATGCCGCAGTTAACAGATGCGCTTCGTGGTGAACAGGTCGATGAGTTTGGCAGCATTCAGCAAGCGTTTGAAACTGCACTGAAGCAAAGCAATAACAATCAATTGATTTTAGTCTGTGGTTCGTTTCATACCTTGGAAGCGGTCTGGGAGTATTTAGAAGAATGTCAATGAATAACAAACAACGTTGGATGGGTGGCGTTGTTTTACTAGGTGGTGGTGTTTTATTGGCAGCATTACTTCTGAAAGGTAATGAAGAAATAGAGCAAGATAAAGCGCAAGCTGAGATTACTCATCCCATTCCCAAAACAGACTCAACTCCAAAAACAGCACAACCTGCACAAGATAGTGACATGGTTTCATTACAACCTTTAGCGGTTGATGTTGAAACAGAAAAACGTTTACTAGAAGAACAGCGTAGATCTCGTGAAAAAGCAGTGGCTGAACAAGAAGCAAGAGCTGCTGAGTTTTTGAAGATGCAACAAGAGGCAGAAGCGGCAGCAGCACGTAAAGCAGCTGAAGAATATGCAGCGTTAAATGCACGCCGAGCAGCTGAGCAAGAAAGTTCAGACAATATTCCACCAGAAGTTGCTGAAGATGATAAGGCTAAAGCACAACGTCTGGCAGAAGAGAAACGTAAGCAAGACGAAAAGAAAAAGGCTGAACAACAAAAAGTAGATCAGCAAAAAGCTGATGCTGACAAGAAAGCGACGGAAGAGAAACGTAAAGCAGAAGCTGAGAAAAAGGCTGCTGAAGATAAGCGTAAAGCAGAAGCTGAGAAGAAGGCTACTGAAGATAAGCGTAAAGCTGATGCTGAGAAAAAGGCTGCTGAAGATAAGCGTAAAGCTGATGCTGAGAAGAAGGCTGCCGAAGAAAAACGTAAAGCAGAAGCAGATAAAAAAGCTGCTGATGAGAAAAAGCGTAAGGCTGAGGAAGCTAAGAAGAAAGCTGAAGCGGATAAAGCGCGTGAGATCATGGAAAGTGGCGATAAGAACTGGATGGTTCAGGTTGCTTTGGCTGCGAATCAAGCTAATGCGGATGCTGTTGTATCAAAGCTACGTGCTAAAGGCTATAAAGTGACAACAAGCCCAACGTCTAAAGGTATCCGTATTATGGTCGGTCCTGCCAAAGACCGTGATGTTGCAGATGCGACGCGTAAGAAGATTACCAGCGATGATAGTTTAAATATGAAGTCAGCATGGGTGATTGATTGGGTTCCACTTGATCAACGTTAAATGAAACCCTTGTCTAAACTTTGATTTAAGATGGATTCGACAGTTGCTGTTGAATCCATTTTACATTCTGAGGTGTAAATAAATGATCAATGTTTTTCCAAATCACATGATAACCATAGCCGCCTTCTTTCATTTCTTTGACGGCATCATCAATTGACCAATTTTCAAAAATAATTCGATACATGGCAATCGTTGCTCCAGTACGGTCAGAACCGTGATAACAATGTACTAAAATTTTATGATTATTCTGTTTTGCTGTTTGAATCGCTTTCATTGCTTTCAACAAATCAGAACGATTAATTGCCCACGTATAAATTGGAATATGTACCAAATTAAAATTCTGATCTTTTAAAACGATGGCATCTTCATTGCGAGCTCTCAAATTGATGATGGTATCAATTTTTTCAGATTTCAATGTTTGGGCTAACTCAGCATTTGGCTGCTCGCTTCGAAATACATCCTGACTCACTTGATAGAAATTGTGCGAATTTGAGATGAGTGTTCCCCAGTTTTGGGGGCGTTGCTCGTCATCTAAACTCGGGTGCTTCATACATCCGCTGACACTCAGTGTCGTAACTAAAATCGTGGCAATAAGAGTTCTTTTCATATTACTGATAACGGTTAAATTCAACTGGATCGTGCGCACAAATTAACTCAATACTTGATTCGTGTTGAGCGAGATATTGTAACTGCTTGAGGTTATGTATTCGTTGCTGGTTATTTTCTGCAAATAACCGTTCAGTGATACCGAGTGCACGAAGTTTATTCTTCGGATCTAACTCTAAATGTGAATAATAAGCATCACCACAGAAAAGTAACCAACCATCCGATTTTTTAATTGCAATCCCACAGTGACCAGCTGTATGTCCTAGCAGGGGAATCATCAAGATTTCATCTTGAAATAAAGGTAATCCTCTGACTTTTTGAAGATTAAACCATTCTTCGCCATCATTATGTTCAGCAAAGCTCCAATAGCGATGTTGTTTAAATTGGTCTGTTTTATAACGCAGTTTATTTTTAACAGATAAGGATTGTGTCGCATTAAACTCCGCTGCAAGTACATGAACGGTTGCATTTGGAAAATCTGAAATGCCGCCTGCATGATCAAAATCGAGATGAGTGACAAAGATATGTTTCACGTCATTTTGGCTAAAACCGAGTTGTTGAATTTGTTGAATGGCACTTAATTTTAAATTTGATTCGATATGCCCAACTTTTTTAACTAAAGTACCAAGGCGCTTTTCCATATTTAAATAATCTTGTAAGCCCAATCCCGTATCAATCAGCACTAAGCCTCGATCAGTTTCAATTAAGAGGCAATGGCAGACCAGATGTGCTTTCCAACCTTTCTGTCCAAATAATGGCGCGCATACAGGGCAAAAGCTTCCGCAATGTAAATGATGGATGTTATAGATCATGAGCGTTTTTATTGTGTAATGAGCTGACTTATTCTTATAGCCTATTGATGCGTGCATACCCAAATATTTATTTCAAAAAAATGCCTATCGAGTAGATAGGCGATGGAGTTTTTAAATTTATTAACTCACAGCATAGCTGCTCATCTTCTTGCGAAGCTTTAGTCGCTTCTCAGGAACGAGCGTTGCACGTCTTTATTGCTACGCACTTCGTTTGTCTTGCGCTTCGCTTGAAGCCTTTAATTGGCTTCAATCTCTTCACTCACAGCATAGCTGTTCGCCTTGCGTTCGGAACGAGCATTGCTCGTTTTATCCTCACTCAGGCTGTGGTGTAAATCTTAAGTAAGGTTTGATGGCCTTATAGCCCTTTGGAAAACGTTGTTTGATTTCATCTTCATCTTTTAATGATGGAATAATTACAACGTCTTCACCTTGTTGCCAATTCGCAGGTGTTGCAACTTTATGATGATCCGTTAATTGCAATGAATCGATCACACGAAGTATTTCATTAAAATTACGACCTGTGGACGCAGGGTAGGTAATAATCAGACGAACTTTTTTATTTGGATCAATAATAAGGAGTGAGCGAACGGTTAGTGTTTCACTGGCGTTTGGATGGATGAATCCGTACAGCTCAGACACTTTACGGTCTTTATCTGCAATAATCGGAAAATTAACGGTCGTATTTTGAGTTTCGTTAATGTCTTGAATCCAATTTTTATGAGACTCAACATCATCAACTGAAAGAGCAATCGCTTTAACACCACGTTTGTTAAATTCCTCTGAGAGCTTTGCCGTAAAGCCTAATTCAGTTGTACAAACAGGGGTAAAGTCGGCTGGATGTGAAAATAAAACACCCCAATGACCATCCAAGAATGAATAAAAATCAATGTGGCCTACACTTGATTCTTGTTGGAAATTTGGAGCGATATCGCCTAATCGTAATGTCATAATAAATCCTAAAAATATTGTGTAATGGTCTTGTATGAACTCAATATGCAGCATTCAATTTATAAAGAAAATTATTGTTTTTTGATGTTGTTATCCATTTTTAAGATATAAGCAAAAAAGCGGTGTTAAAATATTGATCAGAATTTCACATTCAAGTCGATGTAACTTAAATGCAAATTTGCTACATTAACCGTCTTTAGTTGATTGATGTCAGAATCGCCTAGCAGATTTTTTTACCTGTTTGGATGCAAAGCCCTTGTAGTTCTTATTTCTGACACCATAATAAGGCTTATTCAGCTTTCTTTGATGAAAGCTTTAAGCTCGAAAGCTAAGAAAAAATTACCTATTTAAACAAACAGGATTAGAGAGTTTATTCATGTTGGCAAGTCTGATCGGAGGTATCTTCGGTACTAAAAATGAGCGTGAACTCAAACGCATGCGTAAAATTGTTGAGCAAATCAATGCGCTTGAACCGACGATATCTGCACTAAACGATGCAGACCTTTCTGCAAAAACTCCAGAATTCAAACAACGATTTAACAACGGTGAAAGCTTAGATAAATTATTGCCAGAAGCGTTTGCTGTTTGTCGTGAAGCTGCAAAACGTGTGATGGGTATGCGTCATTATGACGTTCAGCTTATCGGTGGTATTACACTTCATGAAGGTAAAATTGCCGAGATGCGTACTGGTGAGGGTAAAACTCTCATGGGTACATTGGCATGTTATCTCAATGCATTAAGTGGTCAAGGTGTTCACGTGATTACCGTGAATGATTACTTAGCACAGCGTGATGCTGAGTTGAACCGTCCATTATTCGAATTTTTAGGTTTGAGCATCGGTGTGATTTATTCGATGCAAATGCCTGATGAGAAAGCTCAAGCTTATCTTTCTGATATTACTTACGGTACGAACAACGAGTTTGGTTTCGATTATCTTCGAGACAACATGGTGTTTTCTCTACAAGAGAAAAAACAACGTGGTTTAAGCTATGCGATTATTGATGAGGTCGATTCGATCTTAATTGATGAAGCGCGTACACCATTGATCATTTCTGGTCAAAGCGAAGATTCATCTCAGCTCTATCAGTTAATCAACAGTATTCCACCAAAACTACATCCACAAAAAGAAGAGAAAGTGGCTGATGGCGGTCATTTCTGGGTGGACGAGAAACAGCGTTCAGTTGAAATGACTGAAGTGGGTTATGAGACTGTTGAACAAGAATTGATTCGTATGGGCTTGTTAGCTGAAGGTGAAAGCCTCTATTCAGCAACCAATTTAAATTTGGTTCACCATGTCACTGCTGCGATTCGTGCGCATTATCTCTATCAAAAGAACGTGCACTACATCATTGGTATTAATCCACAAACACAGAAAGAAGAAGTGATTATTGTGGATGAAAGCACTGGTCGTACCATGCCTGGTCGTCGTTGGTCAGAAGGTTTGCACCAAGCAGTTGAAGCTAAAGAAAACATGGAAATTCAGCCTGAAAACCAGACTTTAGCAACCACGACTTTCCAGAATTATTTCCGTCTTTATAAAAAGCTTTCAGGTATGACAGGTACTGCTGATACTGAAGCAGCGGAAATGAAAGAAATTTATGGCTTAGATGTTGTGATTATTCCAACGCACCGTCCAATGGTTCGTCAAGATCACAACGACTTAATCTATCTAAATCGTAATGGTAAATACAACGCTATCATCGAAGAAATTACCAATATCCGTACTCAAGGTGTTGCACCAATTTTGATTGGTACAGCAACGATTGAGGCGAGTGAGATTTTATCTGCAAAACTACTGCAAGCTGGTATTCATCACGAAGTTTTGAACGCGAAACAGCATGAACGTGAAGCAGATATTATTGCACAAGCAGGTAGCCCAAATGCGGTAACGATTGCAACTAACATGGCTGGTCGTGGTACGGATATTTTGCTTGGTGGTAACTGGAAAGCTAAGCTTGCAAAAATCGAAAATCATACTGCTGAAGATGAAGCTCGTTTACAAGCGCAGTGGGAAAAAGATCACGAAGATGTTTTAAGTTCAGGTGGTTTACATATTATCGGTTCTGAACGTCACGAATCACGTCGTATTGATAACCAGCTGCGTGGTCGTGCTGGCCGTCAAGGTGATCCAGGTGTGTCACGTTTCTATCTGTCTCTTGAAGATGATTTGATGCGTATCTTCGCGGGTGATCGTGTTGTTGCAATGATGCGTGCGATGGGTTTACAAGAGAACGAAGCGATTGAACACAAAATGGTGAGCCGTTCAATTGAGAATGCACAACGTAAAGTAGAAGCGCGTAACTTTGATATTCGTAAGAACTTATTGAAGTACGATGATGTGAATAACGAACAGCGTAAGATTATTTACTCTCAACGTGATGAAATCCTAGCTGAAAGTACGTTGCAAGACTACATCGAAGAAATGCATCATGAGGTGATGAAGGGTGTTATTGCGAACTTTATTCCACCTGAGTCAATCCACGATCAGTGGGATATTGAAGGTTTAGAAAATGCATTACGCGCGGATTTAGGGGTTGATCTTCCTATTCAACAATGGTTAGAACAAGATCGCCGCTTAGATGAAGAAGGTCTAGTTGCACGTATCTCTGATGAGGTTGTAGCACGTTATCGTCAACGTCGTGAACAAATGGGTGCTGAATCAGCTTCAATGCTTGAACGTCACTTCATGTTGAATTCGCTAGATCGTCACTGGAAAGATCATTTAGCGGCTATGGATTACCTACGCCAAGGGATTCACTTACGTGGCTATGCACAGAAAAATCCTGAGCAAGAATACAAAAAAGAAGCATTTAACTTATTTGTTAACATGCTCGGTATTATTAAGTCAGATGTGGTGACCGATCTGTCTCGTGTGCATGTACCGACAGCTGAGGAGTTGGCTGAGTTAGAGGTTCAACAGCAACGTCAAGCTGAATCTATGCGTCTTTCATTTGAGCATGATGAGGTTGATGGTCTAACTGGTGAAGTGACGGTTTCAGAGGAAACTGAAGGTGATTTGAACCAAGCATTCCCTGTACCAGAAAGCCGTAATGCGCCATGTCCTTGTGGGTCTGGTCTTAAATATAAGCAATGTCACGGTAAAATCTAAGTAATTTAGATCAAATGACATAAAAAGCAGAGCATAGGTCTCTGCTTTTTTACGAGAAGTAACTTGAGTCAAAACTGGCTTTGTAGTTTCATAAATAGACTTAAAGATCTTGATTGAATTCGCATTAAAAGCGGGAAGACAATGAAAAAAGCATTACAACTTTTAGTTTTAGCGAGTACAGCAGTAACTGGTTTAGCATTTGCAAATGAGGCGACGCAAACGACGACTGTTGATAAAGTGATGGCTGCAAAAGGTTCAACTACAGCCGAAGCGCAAGTGAAACGTGAAGTGACGACAGTCGTTAGTCCTCGCACAGGAATCCGTTATACACTTGGTGATACGGGTAATCGCCCAATCGTATTGCAAACTGCGGCAATTGCGCCTGCAAACTCTGCAAACATCAATCGTATTGTTGCGTCTAATCCAGCACTATCTGCAAAAAGCCAAGAAAAAGCCAAGATTGCTTTAATTGGTGAAGCGGCTGTACAAGCTGCTGATGCTGCGGCAGCCCAAACTGCAAGTGCTCAGACACAGCAAGCTGCTCAATAAGATTGAGTAGGTAATAAAAAAGAGATGCTTTTGCATCTCTTTTTTATTGATGAATCAGAATTATAGAATACTTGGTAGCAGGATTAAGCCAATAATAATGGCAAACAATAACCACTTCGAAGCATAGTAAAGTGGACGGTTACGAGCTTTTAGACCACGTCCATAGTGATGAACTGCATATCCATATTTAAAAATACGGTTGATAAAACCTGTTTTATCTTGATCATCATTAGGCGAACTTGCTGCTGACATGACATTACGACCAAACCAATGGTTGAACTTTTGTGCCCAGCCCCATTTCATTGGGCGTTCAATATCACAGAATAAGATGATACGGGTTTCATCAGTTTTGTTTTCAGCCCAATGCACAAAGGTTTCATCAAAAACCGTTGCCTCACCATCTCTCCAGCTATAACGCTCTTGATCGACTTCAATAAAGCAATCATCACTATTTGGTGTTACGAGACCTAAGTGATAGCGTACTGAGCCAGCATAAGGGTCACGATGTTTACCTAAATAACTACCAGAAGGCAGTTCTGTAAACATGGCAGCTTTCACAGAAGGAATACTTTCAAGCAAGGCAACTGTTTTAGGGCAAAGTTGTTGTGCAGATGGATGGCTGTCTTGGTACCATTTCAAATAGAAACGCTTCCAACCACGTTTAAAAAAGGTATTAAAACCTGCATCATTATTTTTTTCAGCTGCTTTAATTTGATTTTGTAGCTGAATAGCTTCTTCTCGAATCACCTGCCAATTATCTTGTAATGGTTTTAACTCTGGAAATTGAGCAACATCAAAGAATGGCTGATTAGGTAATTTAGAAAAACCAGTCATAAACATGTTGACTGGTGCTAAGAATGTAGAATGGTCGAATAATTGTCGAGATGCTTTTAATCGTTCCTTACCACGGTAAAAAGTGTATAAAAAACTGACTAAAAATACGGCAACGATAATCACTGCGTACATAAGTACAATCGTCTAAAAAATAGGAGGCGGCTATTCTAGCATAAAAAATATTGCCGAGAATGTGTGGCGTTGATCAATATAATGCGACGAACTGTGCTGTCTGATGAGTGGTTGTTCGATAGAAGATGAATGATGATAGTACGGGCAGAATGGATGTAATTAACTTATAAGATCATTATTGGATAGGCTGAGCATCAGAGTAATGCTCAGCCTAATATAAAACACTAAATTTGATTATTTACATCATCGTTTTTGGTTTCACGAATCAGTAAAAATGCAATTAAAGATAAGATTGACGCAACGCTGAGATATAAACCAACAGCGCCTAAGCCATAGCTTTCAGCAAGTTTTGTCGCAATATAGGGTGCAAATGAAGCGCCAAAAATACCTGCTAAGTTAAAGGTCAATGCTGAACCTGTATAGCGTACTGAGATTGGGAAAATTTCAGACAGCACCGTGCCAATTGGACCATAGGTCAATCCCATGATCGAAAGCCCCATACATAAGAACAAGAATACGAGAATTGGGCTACCTGAGCCAAGTAAAGGGGCAAAGCACAAACCAAATAAAGCAGATAATACACATACGGCAATCGATGTATTTTTACGACCAAACTTCTCAGCAAAAATTGCAGACAAAGGAATAAATCCTGCAAAACATAAGGTAGCAACCAGTTGTAATTCTAAGAATTCACTGCGTGTATATCCCAACTGTGTTGTTCCCCATGTTAAGGCGAAAACGGTAGTGAGATAGAACACCACGAAGGTACAGATTGCAGCAATTGTGCCGAGGACTAACATCGGGAAATGTTTGGTCATCACCTCTTTGAAAGGAACATTGACCTCTTTCTGTTTGTTCAGAACTTTTTGGAATGCAGGTGTTTCATGCAGTTTTAAACGGATATAGAGACCCACTAACACTAAAATTGAACTTGCGACAAACGGAATACGCCATCCCCATGTCATAAATGCTTGCTCAGACATAAATGCAGTAAGTAATAGGAAGGAACCTGTTGCCAAGATAAAGCCAATCGGTGCACCTAGTTGAGGAAACATTCCATACCAAGCACGTTTACCTTCAGGGGCATTTTCAGTTGCAAGTAGGACGGCACCACTCCATTCACCACCTAAACCAAGCCCTTGACCTAAACGACACAAGGCCAATAATAAAGGTGCAACGATTCCAATTTGAGCATAAGTTGGCAGTAGACCAATACATACGGTTGAAATACCCATGGTCAACAGAGCAGCTACAAGTGTTGCCTTACGTCCAATTCGATCCCCTAAATGTCCAAAAATGGCAGCACCGATCGGGCGTGCAATAAATGCGATCGCAAATGTCGCTAATGATTGCAAAATAGCTGCACTGCCACTGCTTTCAGGGAAAAATAGATGAGGGAAGATCAGGACTGCTGCGGTGGCGTAGATGTAAAAGTCAAAAAACTCAATCGTTGTGCCGACCAGACTGGCGAATAATACCCTTACTTTTGAATTGGTTGCCACTTCTGTGGTGACAGTCGTAGAACTTGACGACATACAAGACCTTCATTTTTTGTGTTCAAGAAGCAGAAATGAAACTGTCTTGAAATTCCTTTTTGAATGCGGGATTTACTCAGAAAACTGAAAGTTAAGATTTAAGTTGTTGAGTGACCAAGCTTAAAGTACATAACAATAGATTGCTAGAAAGTGTAAACCTGCCCCTATTAGCACAAAAACATGCCAAATTGCGTGGGTATATCTTACCTTTTTTAAAGCATAAAACAACGTACCGACCGTATAGGCAACACCGCCAGCGATGAGTAATTGAATTGCACCCTGTGAGAGATACTTTTGCATATCATCCATCACCAAAACAGCTAACCAGCCCATAACAAGATAAGCTGCTAAAGAGACCTTTTGGAAACGATGAATAAAAACTAATTTAAACAGTGTGCCAATCAAAGCAATCACCCAAAGTGCAATCAGTAAGTAATGCGCTTTGGCTGTTGGGATTGCGATACTGAGGAAGGGGGTATAAGTTCCTGCAATTAAATAATAAATCGCGGTGTGATCCAGTTTTTTATACCAATAACGTTTACGTTCATCTTGCGCAAAATGATAGATCATTGAACTAAACAGTAATAAGACAAGGCTGAAGCCGTAGACCCATAGACTAAGCCATTGTCCGAGTGGCAATGTATGTCCCTTAATAATCAAGCATACAGATGCAATGAGTGCGAGTGCAGCACCTATACCGTGACTATATGCATTAAGTAGTTCTTCTTTCGGGTCATAGTCCAACAATGTTTTTGTGTTCATCTAGCAATTAGGCTACATAAAAATACAACTGTATCGTAATGCAATTTCCCTTTTAAAGTAAGACGCTTTAAAATTTAGTTTCTATTTGTCAGGTTTTCATTATGTTTGCGCCGAATTTTTCATTTGAACAAGAACAGCAGTTTTTCTTGGATATCCAGCAATCGATTGAAAATCAAAGCTTTGATCGTCTGATCTTGAGTCAGTATAAAGGTGAGTTGGCACAATTAGAGAAAATGACATTCCGTCAAATTGAGTTACAAGGTCAAGCTACTTTATCTTGTCTATATCATTATCCGACACAAGACATGACCAAAAACTATTCTATTGATGAAGGTTTAGAAAAAATTGCTGAACTTTTATCGCAATCCAAACAAGTCAATCTTTTTACGTTGCATGAAGATGTTCAACTTAAGAAAAATAAAAAGAAAGCGATGTTAAGTCGACAAAAAAAACAAGCAGAAGCAACTAAAATCGAGCAACAGCATAATCGTGAAAAACATCGTTATGTACAACAGCAGAGTCCATTTTTAAAGCATCTTGGTATTACTGATGAAAAGGGACAAGTAATTCCAAGCATGGCACGTAAATGGAAACAGATTAATAAGTTTATTGAAATCTTTTCAAATGCCTATGAACAAATCGATGCATCCCAACAAGCGTTGAATATTGTAGATTTTGGCTCAGGTAAAGGTTATTTAACTTTTGCTTTATATGATTATTTACAGGCTCAAAATAAAACGCCGTTGATTACAGGTGTTGAATTACGTTCTAACTTAGTTGAGTTCTGTCAGCAGGTCGCAGATGAGGTTGGATTTAATCATCTTGATTTTTTTGAAGGTGATGTGCGTAGTTATCAACCAGCAAAATTAGATGTGATGATTGCACTACATGCCTGTGACATTGCAACTGATTTTGCGATTCATACAGGTATTCGTTTAAATGCTTCAATGATTATGTGTGCGCCATGTTGTCATAAAGAATTACGCCCGCAGTTGAAAAGCCCAGAAGTATTACAACCGATGTTGCAATTCGGAATCCATGCGGGGCAACAAGCTGAGATGCTGACGGATACGTTGAGAGCGTTATTGTTAAAAGCTTATGGCTATGAAACCAAAGTTTTTGAGTTCGTTTCTTTAGAACACACCAGTAAGAATAAAATGATTTTAGCAACTAAGCGTAAAGATATTCAGCAGCCTGATACGAAAATTATGCAGCAGATTCAAGCGTTAAAGGAAATGTATGGCATTCAAAAGCAAAGCTTAGAACTATTGTTGCAAGATCAAATGCCAATCGAGAATATCGGCTGTAAATGCTAAGAGAGAAATATGTTCAGCGTTAAACAGGGTTCGTGGGATCAATTACAGCAGGATGCAAAACTCATTCGGGAATTGGTCTTTATTTGTGAACAAAATATTCCTGAGCAAGATGAGTGGGATGATCAAGATGCAATTTCTCAGCACTTTGTCGTTTATGAACAAAACCAACCGATTGCGACGGCTCGGTTATTAGCAAACAATAGTGTAGGACGTGTTGCTGTGCTCAAAGCTTACCGTGGTCAGGGTATAGGTCGATTGATTATGTTGCAGATTATTGCTTACGCTCAGGCTCAAAAACGACCAAGCTTACAGCTATCGTCACAAGTTCATGCAATTTCATTTTATGAAAAGCTTGGCTTTGGCATACAAGGCGATGAATATGATGAGTGCGGCATCCCACATATTGAAATGGTGATGCCGATTGGTCTTCACAGTTTATAAGCGAATTATTCGATCAACTTATTTTTGCTGATTTTGCTCAACAACTTCTGATGCAGCAGATGCATGTTGGGCAATTTGTTTTTCTTGTTGTGCTTTACGTTGCGCGCCCGGCATATACTCGGGTTCTTGCGTCATTGCTAAATAGAAAAACTTAAAAAAATGGTGCTGAGTACACCAACAATGATGACAAATTTCCAGCCTAAAACAGTTTCGTTAGAATCTTTGTGAGAATTTGAGCGATCACTCATAAAAAAATATCCAAAAATAAATTTTGCATTGTAATAACAAAAATAAAAAACTGAGCAATGCTCAGAAAACCATAAGTATTATATGGTTTTATCCTGTGTTTGAGTGCACTTTCATGATTTATATTTTTGATTGAGTTGAAGCGATTGATTTGAAAATATTGAAGTGATTTGATCTTAATGTTTGTAGCATTTGATCTAGAAGCCGTCAGCATTACTGCTCAGGTTGACGGCTTGATTATTTGTTAAAGCAGTTTCCACTGCTCAATTGCTTTAAGCCCTGTTTCTATTCCAACATCGTAGCTATAACGGATTTTGGCTTTGTTCTTTGAGAGACGTCCCGCCATATTTTTGAGATCAGGAGGACATACTTCTAATATTTTCTGTTCTGATGACGAACGTACAAATTCTACCGAGTCATTATAACGTTGAGTCCGTACTAATAGGCTCTGAGCAAATCCTCGTTGTTGCTTAAACATATATTTTGCTAAGAATTGATCACCTTTGCTGCTTGCTTTGAAGTAGCTTTTTGGTCGTGTACGTAACACCATAAGCTTTGAAACATTGTTTTGTTGAGCAGTCCAGTGGATGGGAAGGGCATCAGCTACACCACCATCAAAATAAGGTTCACCAAAGACTTCAACAGCTTGACGAGTCAATACAGGAATTGAGCTTGATGCTCTTAAACCGTCTAAGATATTGTCTTTTGACGCTTTGATATAGGTGGCTTCTCCTGAAATAGCATGAGTAAGCACCATATAGAATTCAGGATGATTGGCAAATAAATGACTTTGATTTAGCGGATGTTCTTTTTCAACGACATCCCACATCCATTTTAAATCCAGTAAGTCACCACCTTTAAAAAAGCGACCGTATTGGATAAATTCGGAACGAAGCGAGTGATCTAAATAGATTTGTAGCGTGCGACCTTGTTGTGCAGCTAAGTAATTGGCGAGATTGGTTGAACCAGAAGAAACTCCGACACATAGATCGAAGGGGTTAAACTGTTGCTGCAAAAATGCATCTAAGACACCGCTGGTAAATGCACCACGCATTCCACCACCTTCAACGACCAGTGCCTGACGATTTTGTTGAAGCATTGAAAATCTCGAATAACATGATAAATCCCTGTTTAACACAGATTTATCATGTTCGACAATAACACTTTAGTGATTATGTTGATGGCCTTCAGTGCTGTCCATTTCCATTGACATAGAGGATTGTGACATTTCAGCTGGAGTTACGGCTTTCTTTTGGTTCATTGGCATATAATCTGGCTCATTGTTGATCGCCAAATAGAAAATCACCATAAATAAAAAGCTTAAAATACAAGTGATGATGAGTGCTTTCCAGCCCCAAGGAGATGTTTCAGGACAGAGTTTTTCAGACATAAAAAATTCCCAAAAGATGCGAAAAAATAAAGCTTAATTGGGTAAAGTTATAGCATAAATTGTAATGTATTACTCAGATGTTTTGCTGTGATTTTGTCGAGAGAATAAAAAGCCCGTACAGACAAGGAGTTCCATACGGGCCTTAACGGGCTTTAGTGAATCAAGATTATTGAATCACAGTTTTTTGCTGTGCTTTCTCTTTTAATAAATTTGGTGGATTGAAACGTTCACCAAATTTAGCAGCAAGCTCTTCTGAGCGTTGAAGTGATTGCTCAATACCATTTTGATTGAGGAACTGAATTGCTCCACCTGTCCACGGTGCAAAACCGATCCCAAAAATAGAACCAACATTGGCATCAATCACTGACTCTAAAACACCTTCTTCATAGCAGCGTAAAGTATCGAGTGCTTGAACAAACAAGAAACGGTCAATCATATCTTGTTCAGAAATATCATTGGCTTTTGTCCAACGGCTTAGACCATCCCATAAATGTTTTTTACCATTTTCAGGATAATCATAGAAACCAGCACCTGCGGCTTTACCTTTACGATTCAGCTCATGAATCATGGTGTGAACCACTTCATCCACAGGTGTTTTTGGTAAATCTTTACCTTCTGCTTGAAGTGCTTTTCGTGTTTCTCCTGCAACGTGCTCGGTCAACGTTAAAGAGACTTCATCTTGAATTGCCAATGGACCTACAGGCATACCTGCTTTGAGTGCAGCCATTTCGATTTTCGCTGGATGCACGCCCTCAGCAAGAAGACGCATACCTTCTTGAATAAAGGTTCCGAATACGCGACTGGTGAAGAAGCCACGGCTGTCATTGACTACGATTGGCGTTTTAGCAATTTGCTGTACAAAGTCATAGGCTTTAGCCAATGTTTCGGCAGAAGTCTCTTTACCTTTGATGATTTCGACCAATTGCATTTTGTCGACTGGGCTAAAGAAATGCAGGCCAATAAAATTCTGTGCATCTTTACTTGCTGTCGCTAAACCCGTAATTGGCAGAGTAGAGGTGTTCGATGCAAAGATTCCACCCTCAGCTAAATACGGTTCAGCTTCTTGTGTCACTTTGGCTTTTAATTCCTGATTCTCAAATACCGCTTCAATAATCAAATCACAGCCTTGCAGATCTGCTGCATCAGCGGTTGCAGTAATTAGTGCTAAGACTTGATCACGTTTTTCAGCAGACATTCGACCTTGCGAAACGCGTTTATCAAGGAGCTTTTGTGAATACGCTTTACCTTTTTCTGCATTTTCTACAGACACATCTTTGAGTACTACAGGAATGCCTTTGATTGCGGTTGAGTAGGCAATACCTGCACCCATCATCCCAGCACCCAGCACACCGACTTTCTTCGCTTGCCATTTTGCAACATCAGTAGGGCGACTTGCGCCTGATTTAATCGCATTTAGGCCATGCCAGAATGTACCGATCATGTTTTTAGACACTTGACCAACAGTCAGTTGAGTGAAGTAGCGTGACTCGATACGTAAAGCGGTATCCACATCGACTTGCGCACCTTCAACCGCGGCAGCCATGATCGCTTCAGGAGCAGGATAGCAACCTTTGGTTTTGTCACGTAGCATCGCTGGTGCAATTGCTAATACTTGAGCTACCGCAGGCGTTTTAGGATCGCCATCAGGGATCTTGTAGCCTTTCACATCAAATGGTTGTTGTGATTTCGGATTGGCTTTAACCCAAGCAATCGCTTTATCTAAAAGCTCTTGTTCATTTTCAGCCGTGTCATGTACTAAACCAAGCGATTTTGCTTTATCCACTCCAAACTGCTTTCCTTCCATCAAGAAGGGAAATGCATTTTGTAGACCAAGCAAACGTACCATACGCACGATACCACCACCGCCTGGAAGCAAGCCTAAAGTTACTTCAGGTAAACCAAATTTGGTTTTCGGATCATTGATGGCAATACGATAATGACAACCTAAAGCGATTTCCCAGCCACCGCCAAGCGCAGTACCGTTTAAAGCTGCAACAACAGGCACACCTAAAGTCTCAATCGTACGTAAGTTACCTTTGAGTTTTTCAATCATTTTGAAGAACTCAGTCGCATGTTCAGGTTGTACTTGAATCAGTTCATCCAAGTCACCGCCTGCAAAAAAGGTTTTCTTGGCAGAACGGAAAATAATACCTTTCAGTTCAGTTTCAGCCTTTAATTTTTGACTGACTTCATCGAGTGAATCACGGAACTCTGCATTCATGGTATTTGCAGATTGACCAGATGAATCAAGGGTAAGAATTACAATATTGTCAGCGTTTTTTTCGTATTTAATAGCGCTCATGTTGTGCTCCTTACACCAACTCGATAATGGTAGCGATGCCCATACCACCACCGACACATAATGTTGCTAGACCGCGTTTTTTACCTTGACGTTCTAACTCATCAAGTAAAGTTCCTAAAATCATGGCACCAGTTGCACCCAATGGATGACCCATTGCAATCGCGCCACCATTCACATTGACTTTTTCGGCAGGTACTTTAAGTTCATTTATGAAACGCATGACTACAGCAGCAAATGCTTCATTCACTTCAAAAAGATCAATATCATCAATTGTTAAACCAGCTTTAGCCAACGCCTTGCGAGCAGCAGGGGCAGGACCTGTTAACATAATGGATGGATCTGTACCGACTAATGCTGTAGCGAGTACTTTGGCGCGTGGTTTTAGACCTTGTTCTTTGACCGCTTTTTCAGAAGCAAGTAGTACAACCGCCGCACCATCCACGATACCTGACGAGTTACCCGCGTGATGCACATGATTGATTTTTTGAGCTTCAGGGTACTTTTGTAATGCAACTGCATCAAAGCCCATTTGTCCCATCATTTCAAAGCTCGCATTTAACTTTGCTAAGCCTTCAACAGTGGTATTGCCTTTAATAAATTCATCTTTTTCTAAAATCATGACACCTGAATGATCTTTTACAGGCACAACTGATTTATCGAAATAACCATTTGCTTGAGCAGCAGCGGCTTTTTGTTGTGAGCCGACAGCAAATGCATCGACATCTGCACGGCTATAGCCATCCAACGTTGCAATAAGATCTGCGCCAACGCCTTGTGGAACAAATGAAGATTTTAAATTGGTTTCAGGGTCAAGTGCCCAAGGACCGCCATCTGAACCCATTGGAATACGTGACATTGACTCTACGCCACCAGCAACGACAACGTCTTCCCAACCTGAACGTACTTTTTGTGCTGCCAAGTTCACCGCTTCTAAGCCAGATGCGCAGAATCGATTGATTTGTACCCCTGCAACATCATCATTCCAACCCGCGGCAATTGCTGCAGTTTTTGCAATATCACCACCTTGGTCTGCAACAGGTGTTACACAGCCTAATACGATGTCATCAACTTTCGATGTGTCGAGTTGATGGCGTTGTTGTAATTCATTCAGTAATGAAGTCAGTAAAGTAATTGGTTTTACTTCATGAAGTGAGCCGTCTTTTTTCCTTTTCCGCGTGGCGTGCGAATGGCATCAATAATGTAGGCCTCGCTCATAGGTTTTCCTTGTATCACCTTAAAATTGTTGTTTATCGAGTGTACTCAATTTAAGTGCTAGTGCAATGATGATAAACGTTGGCAAGTTTGATGTTTTTCGCCAATTGTTCAGATTGTTCTTTAGCTGCAAGATGAAAGAAATAAAAAGCTCGAATCAACTACTCTGATTTTAGTGAAGATGATTTATCTCATTAGAAATCAATCTAATAAAATGATATTAATTGGGGGTTTTAGAATCTTAGTTGATGATCTTAATTAATCAGCTAAGACTCTAAATTTAATTGTATTAGCTTTCAGCTTTATAGTCTTTTAACGGAATGCACCATTGGTTCGGATCATCTTGCCAACCAAGACCGAGTGAACCAATTTCGAGTACATTGGTGTAGAGATCGCCGCCACTATTTTTATTTTTCTCAAATGTGGCATTTACGGTGTAGTCACCACGATCAGCGAACATATAAACATCTGCTCCGAATACAAGACACGTATTAGAAAAAGTTCTTCCTGTATGTTGGATATCATCACCTAATACGACAGTACGACCATCGAATACCATGTTGACGTTGTCTTTTTTATAACGGTCCAGAGGTTTGTCCCAGTCGATACCTTGGACACGATATTGATCAACCACTTTGCCATCTTCACTATAAACATGTATGGCGTATCTTTCATCTTGAGTTGCATATACATAGTGGAACATATCACCATAATCTGCTGTGGATACAGGTTTTCCAAATCGCTTGGTGACACTATTAATTGTATCTTTGACGCGAAGTTGTTGACCTGAAATGTTGATTACAGGAGGAATGACTGATTGCTTTGCTTTCTCAGCAGATATCGTTTTTGCTTGTGATGAATATGTACATACTGCTAATAATAAGGCAGTCAACACCATAGAATATTTCATACGATTTCCCCATAAATATTTAAAATTAAAGCTAAATTGGATTTTTTGGAGCTAGTTTTGATTTTAGATATATTAGATTGCTTAGAATGAATCTACAAATAAGATATCGGAAAGTCTTTAGGGAAATTAAGATTTTAGATTAAATAAAAAGAGATGATTGTGTCGATAGCTTATCGAATTTAAGATTTTTTATTATAAAGCATTGTAATAATTGCTATTTTATAATTTATGTTTAGCGAAGACGAAATAATGAATCAGATCAAAACCAAGGCACTTTGTATTTTCCGTTATAAGGAGAAGGTCTTACTTTCAAAAGGATATGATCCTAGTAAAAATGAAAATTATTTAAGACCGATTGGTGGCGGGATTGAATATGGTGAATTGTCTGAACGGGCTGTATGCCGTGAAGTAATGGAGGAAATTGATAAGCAAATTATTTATCCAAAGCTCTTAGGCGTGTTAGAAAACTTATTCACTTTTGATGGTCAGCAAGGGCATGAAGTTGTTTTTATTTATTGCGCTGATTTTGTTGATGAGTCGATGTATTTAACTCATCAAATAACGGGACATGAAACGAACGGATCAACTTATTTGGCGCAGTGGTTTACAAAAGAAGATATAGAAAATAATCATTATGCTGTGTATCCCACAGGTGTTGATCAGTGGTTGTTTACAACATAAAAATTAAACTTATTATTAATGCTATTTATTACAAGAAGCAGTGTTCAACTCTTAAAAGTTGAACACTTGTATAGAACACATTAATTATGGTGTCCGTGCAACTGACGATACAAACCAGGAGTTAAACCTGTCCATTTTTTAAATGCACGGTGGAAAGTACTGGTTTCACTAAATCCAACCTGTTGAGCAACATCTTCAAGCGTAAGATTCGGTGTAAGTAATAAGTGAATTGCTGCGTCACGACGCAAGGCATCTTTGACACCTTGATAGCTTTTACCTTCTGCTGCTAAGCGACGACGTAAAGTCTGTGGTGAAAGATAAAGCATGGATGCAACATCATTAAGTGTTGGCATTTCTTCGCCAATTTGACTTTTCAATACATCACGAATACGCGATGTTAATGAATTAGTATTTTTGAATTTCACTAACAATTGCGCTGGTGCAGCTTTGAGAAACTCTTCTAAAGTGTTTTCATCTTGTCGAATTGGTAAGTCGAGATAATCTGCAGCAAAGGTAATTTCTGTGCGTGGCGCATCAAATTGCATTACTGGCGCAAAGAACAGTGCATCATATTCATCGGCGTGGTTTGGGCGCTCATAGCCAAAATGAACGCGTTCTAAAGGTAATCGACGCTCAATCAACCATGAAGCAAGACCATGCCAAATCATCAGCATACTTTCAGTAATGAAATGATCTGGATCGAGTGCTTTTGGAATATGAGGAACCAAACGAGCTTCATGCTTATCGCGCTCTAAACTTACAGACCATTCGTCGCCAAACAATTTGTAGAATTGAGATGAAAGCTCAAGTGCTTGTCCAAGTGTCTTAGAATGAATAATCAACTGACACATGATTGCGAATGTACCTAGACGACGTGGTTGGACATCAAAGCCAACGTGCTCATCTTGAGTGACCATCCATAACATTTTTACAAAGCGAGTGTATTGCTCAGGGGAGATTCGAGCTTTAGGTTGGCGCAGTAATTCTGCTTCTATACCGACATGTGAAAGTAATGTTTCAACGTCCATGCCTAGGCGCTTAACACCTGTTAAAGCCGCATTCACGAAGTGGATGCTGATCGTATCACGGCTCATATTGAATCCTTCAGTTTCTTTACTGTTCACGATAATTGACCTAAATAACCGTCTAAAATATCAAATTGGGCAATTGACAAGAAAAATAATTGCTCATTCTGTACATGTTAAATTGCCGAAACTATCAAGGTAAATGGCTGAACATGACATTGTTTTTGTGTTTATCCAAACCTAGTATAAAAGAAAATTTGAACAAATTGAGTAAAAATTATTATGCCATCTGCTTTAAAGGGATTGAAAGTCCTAGATTTTTCAACTTTATTACCTGGTCCATTTGCGAGTATGTATCTAGCAGACATGGGTGCAGAAGTTATCCATATTGAGTCACCGACTCGCCCTGACTTAGTAAGGATTATGCCACCCTATGCGAATGGTCAGGCCACTGCACATAGTTATTTAAACAGAAATAAACAGTCGATTGCATTAGATCTTAAAGATGCAGCCAATATTGAGTTGCTGAAAAATAAAATCTCTGAATTTGATATTGTGGTTGAGCAATTCCGACCAGATGTGATGCGCCGTTTAGGTTTGGATTATGAAACTTTAGCTGAGATTAATCCGAGATTAATTTATTGCTCGATTACGGGTTATGGTCAAACAGGGGCATACAAAGATCGGGCAGGGCATGACATTAATTATCTTGCGCTTGCTGGTGTCTCTGGGCATAGCGGTCGTCAGGATAGTGGACCACCTCCATTAGGGATTCAAATCGCAGATGTTGCAGGAGGTTCTTTACATGCCGTGATTGGGATTTTGGCAGCAGTTGTAGAGCGCCAACGTAGTGGTATGGGTCAATATATTGATATTTCGATGACAGATTGTGTGGCGAGCTTAAATAGCATGGCTGCTTCTGCCAGTCTTGCTGGGCAGACACCTCAAGCACCAGAACAAGGTATGTTGAATGGTGCGAGTTTCTATGATTATTATGAAACTAAAGACGGTCGCTATTTTTCAGTAGGCAGTTTAGAGCCGCAATTTATGGCGGGTTTAGCAGCAGCATTAGACTTACCGATTCTGCTGGCAAAAGGTGCATCCTTTGATCCTGAAGATCGTCAAGCCGTTAAGCAGGCATTGCAGGAGAAATTTAAGACCCAAGATTTTGCAGCATGGCAACAGCTATTCCAAAATCTCGACATTTGTGTTGAGCCTGTACTCAGCCTTGACGAGGCATTAGTATCGCCAATTGCTGATCAACGTGGCTGGGTGGTCGATGTTCCATTGTCTGAAAATGCAGAGCAAACTGAACCGCAGCTTGCATGTCCAATCAAGTTTTCTCGTTCGAAAATGAACTATGCATTTATAGGGCAAGGCTTGGGTGAGGGCAAATGGTAGAAAATATGTGCATTCAATCACTGATTGTTAACATATTGTACAGATCATTAACATTTTGAATAAATTGTAATTTCAAAATCGGAGTAACCTTTTATATACAAAAACATAAAAGGTTACGTAAACATGACAATCTCTAAATCATTGATTGTTTCTTGTTTATCCGTTCTATCATTGAGTCTTTTCGCACAACAAACTCAAGCAGCCGAAGCTTTTGACCCAAATGGTCAATGGCTGTTTGGGGATTGGAACGGTCAACGCACTGCGTTGCAAGAACAGGGTTATAAATTTTCTGCGGATTACACGGGTGAGTTTGCAGGGGTTTTAGATTCTAAACAACATTCAAGTCATGGCAGTGAATATACTGGACAATTGGCTTTAGGCACACATCTTGATCTAAACAAAATTTTAGGTTGGCAAGATACAGAAGCTCAGATCACGATTACCTATCGTGATGGTCAGTCGCTTTCTCAAACAGCGGATGGTCTGCAAGGGCATCTGAGTTCAGTGCAAGAGGTTTGGGGACGTGGTCAAACATGGCGCCTCACGGATCTCTGGATCAAAAAGAAATTTTTAGATCAAGCCTTAGATATTAAAGTGGGTCGTTTTGGTGAAGGTGAAGACTTTAATAGTTTTGACTGTGATTTCCAAAACTTAGCTTTATGTGGTTCTCAAGTCGGGAACTGGGTTGGTGATCAATGGTATAACTGGCCTGTGAGTCAGTGGGCATTACGTGTTAAGTACAACCTTCAACCTGATCTTTATGCACAAATCGGGGCTTATGAATACAACCCTGAAAATTTACAGCGCGGTAAAGGTTTTAACTTGAGTACTGATGGTTCTCGTGGGGCAATCATTCCTGCTGAAGTTGTATGGACTCCAAAACTAGGCGCACTTTCTCTCCCAGGTGAATATCGTTTTGGCTATTACTACAGTACAGCTGATGCAACTGAAATCGAAAATCCAAGTAAGACAGGACACAAACAAGGTGGTTGGTTCTCAGCCAAGCAACAGTTAACTCAACATAATGGTCAATCTGATCGTGGTTTAACTGGTTTTATAAATGTCACAGTACATGATTCAAAAACCAATGCTGTTAAAGACATGCAAAATGTTGGTTTGGTCTACAAAGGCTTACTTGATCAACGCCCGCAAGATGAACTTGCTCTAGGTGTGGCTCGTATTCACGCCAATGATAAAAACAACAATCTTTTGGATGAAGAATATAACACTGAGTTGTATTACGGCGTCCATGCAACCAACTGGCTGACGATTCGTCCAAATATTCAATATGTCCATCATGTTGGTGCATTGAAAAATGGCGATAAAACGTGGGTTGGTGGGATTAAGTTTCAAACTATTTTCTAACTAAAAGTTGAGAAACTTTGCACATTTAGTCAATGCATAAGATTACATCTGCAAAGTTTCCTTGATGAATTGAATTCGACCATTGAAAGGTTTTTGTCCTTTTAATGGATCTAAAATCAAAAGATGCAAGGTGATCTTATGAATCAATCTGCTTCAAAATCTGGGCTTAGAACATTGACGGTCATTATTATTGGCCTGATTGCATTGTTCTTGCTCATTGGCGGTGTCTGGCTCGCGACAATTGGCGGGTCTTATTATTATGTAATTGCTGGTGTGTTGCTACTGATTGTAGCAGTACAACTTTATAAGCGCGCATCTGGCCCATTATGGGTCTATGCCGCGTTAATGTTAGGGAGTGTGATTTGGGGTGTTTGGGAAGTTGGAACGGACTTCTGGGCACTTGCTCCGCGTCTTGATGTTTTAGGTGTTTTGGGCTTGTGGTTATTAGTACCTGCTGTAACGCGTGGTATTGATAAGCTAGGTTCAAGTAAAGTTGCACTATCATCTACGTTAGCAATTGCGATCGTCGTGATGGTGTATTCAATCTTTAATGATCCACAAGAAATTAATGGTGTAATCGAAACGCCTCAACCTGAACAAGCAAAAGCAGTCGATGGCGTTGCGCCAGAAGATTGGCCTGCTTATGGTCGTAGCCAAGGTGGAGAGCGCTATTCTCCATTGACTCAAATTAATGACAAAAATGTCAAAGACTTGAAAGTGGCTTGGACATTCCGTACAGGTGATTTCCGAACTGAAAATGATTCAGGCGAAACAACCAATCAGGTGACACCGATCAAGATTGGCAACAATATGTATATGTGTACCCCACATCAACATTTGATTGCACTTGATCCTGCGACAGGTAAAGAAAAATGGCGTTTTGATCCAAAACTCAAAACGGATAAAACCTTCCAACATTTAACTTGTCGTGGCGTGATGTACTACGATGCGGCGAATACCACTGAATTTGCTACCAGTTTACAAGCGAAAAAGTCTAGCTCTGCTGAATGTCCACGCAAAGTATTCGTTCCTGTAAATGATGGTCGTTTAGTTGCGGTCAATGCTGATACAGGTAAAGCATGTTCTGATTTTGGGCAAAATGGTGAAGTGAATTTACAAGAATTCATGCCATATGCTTATCCAGGCGGCTATAACCCGACATCTCCGGGTGTTGTATCAGGTACTACAGTGGTCATTGCAGGTTCGGTTACTGATAACCATTCGAATAAAGAGCCATCGGGCGTGATTCGTGGTTATGACGTGAATACTGGTAAATTGCTATGGGTATTCGATACTGGTGCCGCTGATCCAAATGCAATGCCAGGTCAAGACACAACATTTGTGCATAACTCACCAAACGCTTGGGCGCCACTTGCCTATGATTCAAAACTAGATATCGTTTATGTTCCAACAGGTGTCGGTACACCAGATATTTGGGGTGGAGATCGTACTGAGTTAAAAGAACGTTATGCGAACTCAATGCTAGCGATCAATGCAACGACTGGTAAGCTTGTTTGGCATTTCCAAACCACACATCATGATTTGTGGGATATGGATGTACCATCACAACCTTCATTAGCAGATGTCCAAGATAAATCAGGTCAAACTGTTCCAGCGATTTATGTCTTAACCAAAACGGGGAATGCTTTTGTATTAGACCGTCGTAATGGCCAGCCAATTGTTCCGATTACTGAGAAGCCAGTTCCACAAACTGTAAAATGGGGTCCGCAGACTAAAGGTGAGTTCTATTCAAAAACTCAACCATTCTCTGATTTTAACTTAGCGCCTAAAGATAAATTGACAGATAAAGACATGTGGGGTGCCACAATGTTTGACCAGTTAATGTGTCGGGTGAAGTTTAAACGTTTGAATTACGATGGCATTTATACACCACCTTCTGAAAATGGCACCCTCGTGTTCCCTGGGAACTTAGGTGTGTTCGAGTGGGGCGGTATGTCTGTGAATGCTGATCGTCAGGTCGCAGTTATGAATCCGATTGGCTTACCGTTCGTGAGTCGTTTGATTCCTGCTGATCCAAACCGTGAGCCAGTTGCACGTGGTGCAGGTACTGAACAGGGCATGCAACCAATGTATGGTACACCTTATGGTGTTGATATTAGTCCATTCCTTTCACCATTCGGCTTACCATGTAAACAACCTGGATGGGGCTTTGTTGCTGGTGTGGACTTAAAAACGCATGAAGTGGTCTGGAAAAAACGTATTGGTACGATTCGAGACAGCTTGCCACAATTGTTCCAATTGCCACCTGTAAAAATTGGTGTACCAGGTCTTGGTGGATCGATTTCAACTGCGGGTAATGTGATGTTCGTGGGTGCAACCCAAGATAACTACATTCGTGCATTTAATGTTTCAAATGGCGATAAGTTATGGGAAGCACGTTTACCTGCAGGTGGACAAGCAACACCAATGACTTATGAAGCCAATGGTAAACAATATGTCGTGATCATGGCAGGTGGGCATGGCTCATTCGGTACTAAGATGGGTGACTATCTCGTCGCTTATGCTTTACCTTAAATCCCTCCCAACCTCCCTTTCATAAAGGGAGGAGTTCCCCTCTTTTATAAAGAGAGGTTAGGGAAGGTTAAAAGTCCAGATTTATCTGGGCTTTTTCTTTTTATAGCCTTTAATAAGCTTATCAATAAAACCGTTATTAAATATGCAAAAAAAGCATTTTATTGATGAATAAAAGCTCGCTATGCTAGCCCTCTTTATAATGAATTTACTAGCCATACGCCATGTATTTATATACTGACTTCGATCAGCAGCTGATCAACCAACGTGTTGCTCAGTTTCGCGATCAAACAGAACGCTATTTAGCAGGAAAATTGACCGAAGACGAATATCGTCCATTACGTTTGCAAAATGGTTTATACGTGCAACGTTACGCGCCGATGCTTCGTATCGCTGTGCCGTATGGCTTAATGAATACAAAACAACTCAGAAAAATTGCTGAGATTGCGACTGAATATGATCGCGGTTATGCGCACGTTTCAACACGCCAAAATATTCAGTTGAACTGGCCAGCATTAGAAAATGTACCTGATATCCTTGCCGAGCTAGCAACGGTTCAGATGCACGCTGTACAGACGTCTGGTAACTGTATCCGTAATACAACCACTGACCAGTTTGCAGGTGTGGTTGCAGGTGAAATTGCTGATCCACGTCCAACATGTGAGCTGATTCGTCAGTGGAGTACATTCCACCCTGAATTTGCCTTCTTACCACGTAAGTTCAAAATCGCGGTTTCTGCTCTAGAAGAAAAAGATCGTGCCGCGACAGCATTCCATGATATTGGTGTTTATATCGTGCGTAATGATGCAGGTGAAATCGGTTATAAAATCATGGCTGGTGGTGGTCTAGGCCGTACTCCAATCATTGGTAGTGTGATCCGTGAATTTTTACCACGCGAAGATTTGATTGCTTATTTAGAAGCAACTTTACGTGTCTATAATTTACATGGTCGCCGTGACAATAAATACAAAGCGCGTATCAAGATTTTAGTCAAAGCGCTTACGCCCGAAGTATTTGCGCAAAAAGTTGAAGCTGAATTTGAACACACACGTGAAGCATTGAAAATTCAACCAGAAATCTTGAAAAAATTGGATGAAGAATTTACGCCATTTGATTATCAAGATTTAGAAGATCAAGATTTCACGACTTTGTTTGCTGAACATCCTAAATTCAAACAATGGTTTAATGTGAATACCAATGCACATAAAGTTAAAGGTTATCGTATTGTGACGATTTCTTTGAAACGTGCAGGTGTTGCGCCAGGGGATATGACTACTGAGGAAATGAATTTAATTGCTGACTTAGCAGATAAATACACCTTTGGTGAGTTCCGTACTACGCATGAACAAAATATTTCATTAGTGGATGTTCCACAAAAAGATTTATTTGAATTGTGGCAAACGCTTGAACATCACAATATGGCGCGTGCGCATATTGGTTTTATTACCGATATTATTTGCTGTCCGGGCGGTGATTTCTGTTCATTGGCAAATGCGAAATCAATTCCAATTTCAGAAGCGATTAGCCGTCGTTTTGATGATTTAGACACGATCTATAATCTTGGCGAGCTCGACCTGAATATTTCAGGCTGTATGAATGCTTGTGGTCATCACCATGTAGGGAATATTGGTATTCTTGGTGTTGATAAAAAAGGTGCAGAATTCTATCAAATTACCTTAGGTGGACATGCGGATCATGATGCGTCTTTAGGTGATATTTTAGGCCCATCTTTTGCTGCTGATGCTGTGCCAGATGTGATCGAAGAAATTTTAAATACTTACCTTGATTTGCGTAATGAAGGTGAGCGTTTTATTGATACCTATCGCCGTGTCGGCATTCAGCCATTTAAGGAGCGTGCTTATGCTTAATACAACGCTACAAGTGCTTTTTAAAGATGGCACAATTGCAGATAATACCTATCAAGTGATTGCTGAAGATGGTGTTGTTCCAGCGGGTGATGTGGTTTTAACAACAGCACAGCTTGATCAATTACCAAATGTGCAAGGTAAAAAAGCGCTCTATATTACAGTCAATGATTCTCCTGAGACCCATCAGTTTCCATTAGATGCATTTGATGCAATTTTTATCGAATTTGCTGGTTTTAATGATGGTCGAGGATATTCATTTGCAGCATTGTTACGTCGCCAAGGCTATCAAGGTGAGTTACGTGCTGTCGGTGATATCTTTAAGGATGTTCTAAATTATTTAAAACGTTCTGGCTTTGATACTTTTGTGGTGAAAGAGGGTAAGGATATTCAAGAGGCTGCTGCTGGGCTTCAGGACTTTACCAATCCTTATCAAGCTTCTACCGCTGTACCGCAAGCAAGCTACCAAACAGGCGCTTAGAAATTTTTTTGTAATAAAAAGCTGAACTTAGGTTCAGCTTTTTATGGAGCTATATTTTTCCTAGTCGTAAATAAATCAAACCATTTAGAATAACTAATCATAAAAACTCAACTTAATATGAGAATTTCTTCTATCTATTAGTTCGTATGAGTATTTAGCTATAATCTTTTAGCCTAATTGACAATTCACCATCCATTTGATGCCAAATTGATCTGTAAATGCACCGTATAGCGCCCCCCAAAATGTTTTTTCTAATTGCATTTCAATATGTCCGCCCACAGATAATTGATTGAATAGGCGGCGTGCTTCCATTTCATCATCTTCAATATTAATTGAAATATAGTGATTATTTCCTTGAATAAAGCTGCTATTTGGAGCGCAGAATTGATCAGTTACGTCAGAGCCCATTAGTACGGTATATTCATTAATGGGTAAAGACACATGTAAAATTAAACTTTTATCGGCTTCTGATAAAGTGACACCTTCTGCTGGTGGCATATCCGCGTAACGACTAAGCATTGCAAATTCACCACCAAAAACGGATTGATAAAAAATAAAAGCTTGTTCTGTTTGACCTTTAAAGTTTAGATAGTGATTAAGTTGCATTTTAAAGCTCCTTGTTGTTTTTTTTATACAGTGCATAACGTAGCTCTATTTGAACAATAGGTGAATTATTTTTTGTAATTATTAAGCATAAAAAAATCCTGCACAAGGCAGGATTTTTTATAAGACAATAAATCTTAGATCAATTCGATTGCAACAGCAGTCGCTTCACCACCGCCGATACAAAGCGCAGCAACACCTTTCTTACCACCTGTACGTTTAAGTGCATGGATCAGTGTCAAAATAATGCGTGAACCCGTTGATCCGACAGGGTGACCTAATGCACAAGCCCCGCCATTGATATTCACTTTTTCAGCATCTAATTTGAAATCATCAATCGGGCACATTGTAACCATAGCAAAAGCTTCATTGATTTCCCAAAGATCCACTTCTTGCGCATCCCAACCTGCTTTCTTCAATACTTTCTCAATCGCACCAACAGGAGCAATTGTGAATTCAGAAGGGTGTTGAGAGTTAGAAGCCGTAGCGATGATTTTTGCTAAAGGTTGTAAGCCACGTGCAGAAGCAACATCTGCTGAAGTAAGTACAAGTGCAGAAGCACCATCAGAAATGGAGCTTGCATTTGCAGCGGTAATTGTACCGTCTTTTGCAAATGCAGGTTTCAAACTTGGAATTTTATCAATTTTTGCATTCAAAGGTTGTTCGTCTTGATCAACAACAACATCACCTTTGCGTGTCGAAAGAGTGACTGGAACGATTTCATCTTTAAAGTAGCCTTCAGTAATTGCTTTTTGAGCACGTTGCAAAGAGCGAATAGCAAAATCATCCATTTGCTCACGTGTATAGCTACGTTTATTTGCCATATCCTGTGCAAATGAACCCATCAAACGACCTGTCTCTGCATCTTCAAGACCATCCAAGAACATATGATCTTTAATTTCACCATGACCCATGCGATAGCCCGCACGCGCTTTAGGCAAAACGTAAGGAGCATTAGTCATTGATTCCATGCCGCCTGCAACAACAATTTCAGCACTACCTGCTTTGATCATGTCTGACGCTTGCATAACAGCTTTCATACCTGAACCACAAAGCTTGTTAATTGTTACAGCACCTGTTGAATCTGGTAAGCCAGCTTTACGCATTGCTTGACGTGCTGGACCTTGCTTTAAACCTGCTGGTAACACACAACCCATGATCACTTCTTCAACGTCAGTTGGTTGTAGGCCAGCACGTGCAATTGCTTCTTTAATTGTGATCGCCCCAAGTTCAGGTGCTGTTGCACTTGATAAAGCGCCTTGGAAGCCGCCCATTGCAGTACGAGCACCATTAACAATTACGATATCAGTCATTATGTGTCTCCAGATTTATAATTTGTAGAGAATGTTCAAAACCTATGCAGTATAGTCAAAAATACGAGTTTTGGTTTTTTTCTGGTTGGACTGTAGAGTTTTTAGCAGGTCGTTACCATTTCACTGCGGATCTGTCCCATATTGCTTAAAATAACTTTTAAATGATTATTTGAGTTATTCATACAATAGAAAAAGCTACCATTTGAACCTCTTGGTAACCCCGTATCTCCTTGAAAGGTGACTGAGTTAACCCTTAGTGTTCCTCTCCAGTCTAATGTTCCATATTTTGATGGTATTGTGTTGGCATATAAAATTTGTTCTGAACGTTCTCGTGTCCGATTTCGGTTCTCATCAAAAAATCCAATAAAACCTCGACTCCAATCATTACTGCATGTTATGAGATCTGTACTTGCACATAAAGTCACATTTTTATGATGAATTTGAGCATCAGATTTAGCTTTTTGTATATAAATTGTGAGAATTTTCTTGATCTGATTTACTTCATTTGAGATGAGCATATTGTTAAAGTAGGGTATTCCAATTGCTGCGATTATAGAAATAATGGCAATGGTGATGATGGCTTCACTCATTGTGAAACCTAAAGTTTTAAACATAATATGACCTATATGTATTTCTGTAATTTTTTTATTAACAAAGTGTTAAGTAATTACTGTATTTATTAAATTAAGTTTAGTATTAGAAAAACTAACGATTACTTCATGTAAAAAATGCTGCTAAACTTGAAGTGAGCGAACAATAAGCTATTCAAATTTTCATTGCGAATCAAAATTTACTGAACTACAACGGAAATTGTAAGAAATTTTGTCAATAATTTACGAGGTTAAAGTTATCAAGCACTTGGAAAATTCATCAAGTGTTTGTATGATTCAAAGTGAAGTGAATAGCTTAAAAATAATACTGTGAACACTTCTGTGTTTATGGGGCCAAAAATCATAGGCTAAGCTTGAACAACAAACAATTGTTATCTCTGGAGGATATCCATGAAATTGAGTCGTATTGCACTTGCTATGCTTGTTGCTGCTCCTTTAGCTGCTGCTAATGCGGGTGTTACAGTAACACCATTAATGCTTGGTTACACATTTCAAGATTCTAAGCACAACAATAGCACCGAAAATCTAACAAATGGCGGTGAGTTACAAGACGATTTATTCGTTGGCGCTGCGTTAGGTGTTGAATTAACACCTTGGTTAGGTTTTGAAGCTGAATACAACCAAGTTAAAGGTGATGTAGACAGTCTTTCTCCGAACTCTGAATATAAGCAACAACAAATCAATGGTAACTTTTATGTTACTTCTGATTTAATCACTAAAAACTACGACAGCAAAATCAAGCCGTATGTTTTATTAGGTGCTGGTCACTATAAATATACATTCAGCGATGCTACTGATGCTCAATTAGGTCGTGCTGGTCGTGGCTTGAAAGAAGAAGGTACTTTAGGTAATGCAGGTTTTGGTGCTTTCTGGCGCTTAAATGATGCTTTATCTCTTCGTACTGAAGCTCGTGGTACTTATAACATCGATGAAGACTTCTGGAACTATACAGCTCTTGCTGGTTTAAACGTAGTTCTTGGTGGTCACTTGAAGCCTGCTGCTCCAGTAGTAGAAGTTGCTCCAGTTGAACCAACTCCAGTTGCTCCACAACCACAAGAGTTAACTGAAGACCTTAACATGGAACTTCGTGTATTCTTTGATACTAACAAGTCAGACATCAAGCCACAGTACAAGTCTGAAATTGCTAAAGTAGCTGAGAAATTATCTGAGTACCCGAATGCGACTGCTCGTATCGAAGGTCACACAGATAACACTGGTCCACGTAAGTTAAACGAACGTTTATCATTAGCTCGTGCTAACTCTGTTAAATCAGCTCTTGTAAACGAATACAACGTTGATGCTTCTCGTTTGTCTACTCAAGGTTTCGCTTGGGATCAACCGATTGCTGACAACAAAACTAAAGAAGGTCGTGCTATGAACCGTCGCGTATTCGCTGCGATCACTGGTAGCCGTACTGTTCTTGTACAACCTGGTCAATAAGCTCAATAATTTGAGTTTTAAATGACATAAAAAAGCGACTCAATTGAGTCGCTTTTTTTATTGCTATATTGTTGGTTTGACAAGATATATTCATTTGCTTTCTCCTTAATTTAATTGATGTATTTAAGGTAATATTTTAATTACCAAATACCTTTGTTGAGTTGTTGTTTTGCCTGTTGTCGATCTCTACGATGCTGTGCTCGTGGTTTTTCACTTTCATGTATTCCACCTTTTTTTAACAAAGGGGATACTGCAACAGGGTTGCGAGCTTTGATTTTTGGCATCTCTTTAAGTTTCATATCATTAACCTTTAATGCATAAAATTTGTTTAAGGGTGTGCAAGATTTCGACTAAATCTGATTGGTTTGCCATGACTTGATCAATATCTTTATATGCACTTGGGATTTCATCAATAACACCACTATCTTTACGGCATTCAATGCCTTGAGTCTGATGAATCAAATCATCTTGGCTAAAGAGTAATTTGGCTTTACTACGACTCATTTTTCTTCCTGCACCATGTGAACATGAGCAAAAAGACTCTGGATTTGCTTTGCCCTTCACAATATAAGAGCGAGCTCCCATGGAACCAGGAATAATTCCTAACTCATCTCTCCCTGCACGAATTGCTCCTTTTCGTGTGATCAGCAAGTCTTCACCAAAATGATGTTCACGACTGACATAATTATGATGGCAGTTAATTGCTTCTTTGGTCATTTGAAATGGCGGCAGGAGTGGTCGAATCGCTTCTAAAATGAGGCGCATCATTTCACGTCGATTTTCAAAAGCATATTCTTGCGCCCATTCCACTGCCTCAACATAATCATCAAAGCTATTTGAACCTTCAGCAAAGTAGCTCAGATCTTTGTCTGGAACATGTCCAAACCGATGCTGCGCTTCTTTCTTTGCAAGTTCGATAAAATAAGTCCCAATCACATTCCCTAAACCACGACTACCAGAATGCAGCATGATCCAGACATCTTGGTTTTCATCCAGACAGAGTTCGATAAAGTGATTACCGCCTCCTAAAGTACCCAGTTGTTTTTGCCATGTAGCATCAAATTTTCTGAGCATTCTAACAAGTCCAGGATGCTTTTTAATGATTGGTTGCAATCGCTTTTCCAGTGGAATAACACTTGAGGCTTTTGCCTTGATTTGTTTGTGCAACTCAAAACCTACAGGAACTTTGCGCTCAATTGCATGTCTCAATGGCGCTAAATTGTCGGGTAGTTGCAAAGCTTTTAAATTCAGCCGAATTGCGTTCATTCCACAGCCAATATCCACACCGACAGCGGCAGGGATAATCGCATGCTTGGTCGGAATGACACTACCAACAGTCGCACCTTTGCCGACATGTACATCTGGCATTACTGCGATATGTGAATGTACAAACTGTAGCTGTGCCATTTTTTTGAGTTGTTCAATGCTTTCTCGATCAATGTCATTGGTGAATATTTTTACTGGTACACCAAATTGTGCATCTGCATTGAGTATTTTTTGTATGCCCATTTTCTTATCTCGGTCATTTTAATTCTTCTGTCCGAATAGGCATAAAAAAACCTAGCGAATGCTAGGCTTAAGTAGGCATTCGGACAAGTGATCGTAAGATTTGTCACTTGTCCGTGAGATGACGGTGCCAAATCTAAAGTGTGTTTTCCTGTAGTAATAGCATCGTGTCATCCTCCTGTTTTCTTAAATACTTATACAATGTATAAGTTTGCCGTTGAAATATGAGCGTGAATTTTACTCATATTTCAACTTGGGTCAAGTTTTACCTGATTTTTATTCGCCTTCTTTAACATTCATGTCTTTGTAGGCAATCAGTTTGGTTTTATGTTTCCATTTATACCCTAGCCATATCACCAAGAATAATGGAATGCTGATATAGGTCGAAAGTAAGCCTATCCAATCCACTTTTCCACCTAGAACAGCTTCATAATTTTGTCCTAAGATAATGATTGAACACAGAATAAATGCAAACCACGGTGCAAAAGGAAAGAACTTTGCGCGATAGGCGAGGTCATCAAGTTTGTGACCCTGAGCAAGATAACCTTTACGGAAACGGTAGTGTGAAATTGCAATACCAAGCCAAACGATAAATCCACACATACCTGACATGTTCAGCAACCAGTTAAACACTTGTTGCTCACCAATAAAAGTGGTTAAAAAGCAGAGTGCAGCGACAGCCGTCGTTGCGTAAAGTGCATTCATTGGTACACCACGACGATCAAGCTGAGAGAACCATTTTGGTGCTCGGCCTTCTTTTGCCATGTCAAATAACATACGTGTTGATGAGTACATGCCTGAATTACCAGCGGATAAGATTGCGCTTAGAATCACGGCATTCATTAGGCCAGCAGCAAATGCAAATCCTGCTTTCTCATAAAGTAATGTGAAAGGTGAAAGTGCGATATTTTCACTTTCTGCAGCATGTAACAACAGTGGGTTGTCATAGCTAATCAAGGTGCCAATGATGAAGATACACAGGATGTAGAATAATAAAATACGCCAGAAAATTTGTTTAATCGCAAGCGGAATCGTTTTCTTCGGATCTTTTGATTCACCTGCTGCAACCCCAACCATTTCGGTACCTTGGAATGAGAACCCAGCAATCATGGCAACACCGATCATGGCCTGTAAACCACCAACAAACGGCGCGTCACCTTTAGTCCAATTCGTAAATACTGATGCATCTGGTGTTAGCATGATTTTTGCGATCATGGCGATCCCGATAATAATGAAGACAATAATCGCGATCACTTTAATCATCGAGAACCAGAATTCACTTTCACCAAAACCTTTGACGGTCATTGCATTGATGCCAAAAATCACGGCAAGGAACAGCGCACTCCAATAAAAGCCAGAAATTTCTGGGAACCAGAATTTCATAATAAATTGAACTGCAACTAATTCAAATGCAACGGTAATTGCCCAGTTGTACCAGTAATTCCATCCTAAGGCGAAGCCAAAGCCTTCTTCAACATAGCGGCTACCATAGGTAAAGAATGCACCTGAACTTGGGTTATGTGTTGCAAGTTCACCCAAGCTAGTCATCAAGAAATAAATCATGATACCAATTAGTGCATAGGCGAGTAATGCACCGCCAGGACCTGCAGTCGCAATAGTTGAACCTGATGCAAGGAATAAACCTGTACCGATCGATCCACCAATCGCAATCATATTGAGGTGGCGAGCCCCGAGCTTGCGCTGAAGGTGTTGGGGAGCAGATGTATCGCTCATAAAAATTCCTTAAACTTTATAAGGGTCTATTGACACTTCTCATAGGTTGTAGGGTAGACGAACATGTCAATTGACCCTATTTAGCACTCGCGAAGAGTACCTTAAATCCTTGTTGATCGGTTTTTATCATACATTGACCAAAACTTTGCTCAATGAGAGGCGGGTAGTTTAAAAAACGGTTCGCCACGATCCATAACTCACCTGAGCTTTTCAGGTGGGATTTTGCAAGCTGACAGAGTTCTTCACTTGCATCGTAATTGGTATGAATCCCTTGATGAAATGGAGGATTGCTCACAATCGCATCCAACTCTTTAGGTGCATCTTTTAAACCTGTGACAGCTTGTAGATGTAACTGAGCTAAATCCAAGCCATTTCGTTTGAAAGTCATCTCAGTTGATCGTAATGCAAATGCATCAACATCAAGCGCAAAAATATGTTGCTCTGGATTTAATTTGGCTAAAAAGCTGCTGATAACACCAGCGCCGCAACCAAAGTCGGCAATCTTACCTGATTTTACTTGTGATAGGTAAGGAAGTAATACGGCTGTTCCGACATCCAAATGCGCTTGACTAAACACACCTGGTAGTGCACAGATTTCTAACTGATCTTGGTTCACTTGAACTGTATATGTTTTTAACCATTGTTCAAGTGGTTTAAGTTGCTCAGCTTTTTCTATTTTTAATTGCCATAATTGACAGTGACGTGCGCTATCTAACTTTAGTGTTTTCCCATAGGGTTGCAGTTGTTTTGCTGCGCGTTCCACGCCCCCTTTTTTCTCGCCGACAAGAAAAATATTTTGACCAATGGTTAAATGGCTCACCACAACATGCAAAATATAGCTGAGGAGTTCTTTTGATTTTGGAACGAAAATAACGACTTGATCAAAGTTAGATTGAGGAAATTCCACTGAAAAGCTTGAATCAATTCCTGAGCTTAAAAAGCTTTGGTGATCAGCATAATTCCAAGTCCAAACTGATGCTTGTACTTGAGTTGGTAAATTTTTGGCGAGTTGATCATTTGGGGCATTGATCAGTAAAACTTGCCCGTTTAAATAATCTTGTTGTCTCAAGACAACTTCACTACGTGGATCCATTATTGATCTCTCATCAAAAACAAAGCCCAGTTGCTAAACTGGGCAATGATCATTTATTAGATGACTATTTGTGTGTTTCAGGTAAAACAATATTCAAAATCAAAGCTGCAATACCGCCTGTTGCGACACCAGAGCTAAAAATATTTTTGAATAATTCAGGTAAATGCTCAAGAATCTGAGGAACCTGCGCAACACCTAAGCCAAGTGCAAGTGAAATTGCAATAATCAGCAAGGCACGACGATCTAGGTGGATACTTGAAAGGATATTAATACCTGATGCAGCAACTGCGCCAAACATCACCATCACTGCACCACCTAATACTGCTTGTGGTACTGCTTGAATCACAGCAGCAACAGCCGGGAATAAGCCTAAAATCACCAATAGCACGGCGATCCAAATACCGACATAACGACTAGCTACGCCTGTGAGTTGAATCACACCATTGTTTTGTGCAAACACAGAGCTTGGGAAAGTATTAAAAATACCAGCAAGGAACGAGTTGGCACCATTAACTAAAACACCACCTTTAATACGTTGCATCCAAATAGGACCATCAACAGGTTGGTTTGAAATTTTACTGGTTGCAGTCACATCACCGATCGCTTCCAAAGAGGTAACGAGATAGATGAATGCCATTGGAATAAACAAACTCCAAGAGAAGCTTAAACCAAAATGCATAGGCGTTGGGATTTGAATTAAAGGTGCTTCATTCAAGACTGAAAAGTTCAAATGTCCCATAAACCCAGCGAGGATATAGCCAATCACTAAAGCAATTAAAATTGCTGAACTTTTCACCCAAATAATACGAATACGATTGAGTAGAATGATGATCCCAAGAACCGTACATGACATGATCAGGTTGTCTGCATTGGCAAAAGTATTATCTTGCATTGCGGTATAACCACCACCCATGCTAATCAAGCCCTCTTTAATCAACGTTAAACCGATGAGCAGAACGACAATTCCTGTGACTAACGGGGTAATCAGCTTTTTTACCCAAGGCAAAATGCGAGAAACGCCCATTTCAATGAATGAACCTGCAATCACAACGCCAAAAATAGCAGCCATAACTTGTTCTACGGGCGTTCCCGCAGCAACCATTGCACTTCCGATACCAATGATCGGGCCAATAAAGTTGAAGCTTGTACCTTGAACAATCAGTAAACCTGCTCCGAAATGACCGACTTTCTTACATTGTAAAAATGTCGCAATCCCTGAAATGATCAAAGACATTGAAAGGATCATATTGGTATCTTCACGAGAGACACCAAGTGCTAAACAGATTAGTAATCCTGGGGTAACGATTGGCACTAAAATCGCGAGGAGATGTTGAAGTGCAGCTAAAAATGCAACAAAAGGTTTCGGTCGATCATTCAGTCCGTAAACTAAGTCGAGCTGTTGCTGAGGTTGGGAATTTGACATGGGAGTTTGAAAAAGCGATAAGCATTAGTGGAATATTCTAATAGAGTTAGTCTACTTTACCAACGATTCTGTAACGTTTCGTCAGAAAAAAAGTCACATGTCAATAAACTGTCACTACTAAAGTGTAGTGTTTTTCTGTATAATCTGCCCTCAAATTTTAAGCGTATCGAATTCTATGTCTGATATTAAGAATCTCCGCAATATCGCAATTATTGCGCACGTCGACCACGGTAAAACCACGCTTGTCGATAAATTACTTCAACAATCTGGTGCTTTGGGTGACCGTGCAGGCGAGATTGAGCGTGTCATGGACTCGAATGCGCTTGAAAGTGAACGTGGTATTACCATTCTTGCAAAAAACACGGCAATTAAATGGTTAGATAAACGTACTGATACTGAATACCGTATCAACATCGTCGACACCCCAGGACACGCCGACTTCGGTGGTGAAGTGGAACGTGTGATGTCGATGGTTGACTGTGTATTACTTCTTGTTGACTCACAAGAAGGTCCAATGCCACAAACTCGCTTTGTAACTCAAAAAGCATTTGCTCGTGGTTTGAAGCCTATCGTGATTATCAACAAAGTTGATAAACCAAGCGCGCGTTGTGACTGGGTAATCGATCAAGTATTTGACTTGTTTGACAACCTTGGCGCGACTGACGAACAGTTAGACTTCCCAATCGTTTATGCTTCTGGCTTACGTGGTGTTGCTGGTCCAGCTCCTGAAGAGTTGGCAGAAGACATGACACCGTTGTTTGAAACGATCGTTGATATCGTTGAACCACCAGCGGTAGACGTTGATGGTCCATTCCAAATGCAGATTTCATCACTTGACTATAACAGCTTCGTGGGTGTTATCGGTGTTGGTCGTATTCAACGCGGTTCAGTAAAATTAAATACTCCTGTTACTGTAATTGACAAAGATGGCAATACACGTAATGGCCGTATCTTAAAAATCATGGGTTACCATGGTTTAGAGCGTGTAGATGTTGAATCAGCATCTGCTGGTGATATCGTATGTATTACAGGTATCGATGCACTTAACATTTCTGACACAGTTTGTGATCCGAAAAATGTTGAAGCTTTACCAGCATTGTCTGTAGATGAACCAACTGTATCTATGACATTCCAAGTAAACAACTCTCCGTTTGCTGGTAAAGAAGGTAAGTTCGTAACTTCACGTAATATTCGTGAACGTCTTGACCGTGAATTGATTCACAACGTAGCACTTCGTGTTGAAGATACTGATAGTCCAGACCGTTTCAAAGTTTCTGGTCGTGGTGAACTTCACCTTTCAGTATTGATTGAAAACATGCGTCGTGAAGGCTTCGAAATGGGCGTATCTCGTCCACAAGTAATCATCAAAGAAATTGATGGTGAAAAACAAGAGCCTTACGAAAACGTAACGTTTGACGTTGAAGAGCAGCACCAAGGTTCTGTAATGGAACAAATGGGTCACCGTAAAGGCGAAATGACCAATATGGAAGTTGACGGTAAAGGCCGTATCCGTATTGAAGCAACTGTTCCTTCTCGTGGCTTAATTGGTTTCCGTTCAGAATTCTTAACTATGACTTCTGGTACAGGCATCATGACATCAAGCTTCTCTCACTACGGCCCTGTGAAACAAGGTTCAGTAGCGAAGCGTCAAAATGGTGTGTTGATTTCTATGGTTCAAGGTACATGCTTGGGCTATGCACTATTCAGCTTGCAAGACCGTGGTCGTTTATTTGCTAAACCACAGTTAGAAGTTTACGAAGGTATGATCGTGGGTATTAACTCTCGTTCAGACGATATGGTGGTAAACCCAACTAAAGCGAAGCAGTTAACTAACGTTCGTGCGTCTGGTACTGATGATGCGTTGACTTTAACACCTGCAATTGAATACACGCTTGAGCAAGCACTTGAATTCATTGAAGATGATGAATTAGTTGAAGTAACACCTAAATCGATTCGTATTCGTAAGCGTTACTTAACTGAAAACGAACGTAAACGTAATCGTGATAAATAATTTTTCTGAATTGAAAAATGAAGAAAACCGCTAAATTTATTTGGCGGTTTTTTTATTGAGTAAAACAAGTGTCTATTTCATGCATAAGTTCATATTTTTATTAAAATAAAATATGTTGTTAAAGTGTGAAATAACTTTCTTTTTTTGAGAAAAATATTAAATTATTTACATACAACTAAATGCCTATCATTTGTAATTTAAGTACAAAAACAAATGTAATTCGATTCATTTTCTGGAGTGTCAACAATGAGTATTATTCAAGAATTTAAAGAGTTTGCTGTAAAAGGCAATATGATGGATTTGGCGATTGGTGTAATCATCGGTGGCGCTTTTGGTAAGATCATTGATTCATTAGTGAAAGATGTTCTGATGCCTGTCATCAACTTTATTATTGGTGGGGAAGTGAATTTCACCAATAAGTTTGTTGTGCTCGGTTCAAGTCCTGAAAACATCACAACTTTAGCTCAAGCTCAGGAGGCGGGGCTTACAGTTCTTGCTTATGGTAACTTTATTACGATCTTGATCAACTTCCTGATTTTAGCGTGGGTGGTGTTCTTAATGGTGAAAGTCATGAACCGCATGCGTAAAAAAGAAGAAGAAGCGCCAGCAGCACCTGCACCAACACCAGAAGATATTCAATTGTTGCGTGAAATTCGTGATGAGTTGAAAAAGCAAGCTTAATTGCTTTAAATAAAAAAACGGCATAAATTAATAGTCCGTTTTTATTTGTTAGTTGTTTAATTTGGTATTTGTCTATTTCTTTGTAG
>NZ_BAEB01000030.1:0-25199 GCF_000241225.1 Acinetobacter sp. NBRC 100985
TTTTTATTGTAGTTGTTTAATTGGTATTTGCTATTTCTTTGAGATAATGAGTTTTGATGAATATGGTCTCTGACTCAATTTCATTCTAAGATGTTAAATAATTGAAATGGAATAACATGATGAACCGATTGTTTGTATATGGCACATTGTGTCCGAATAGAGAAAATGCTCATATTTTGGGAGCTATTGAAGGGGATTGGCAAGTTGCAAAGGTACATGGAACCATCCATATATTGGATTGGGGGCCCGACAAAGGACTGCCTGCAATTGTATTGAATCAACATGATCTGCTAGTTGAGGGTTATTTATTTAGTACCGATAAATTAGAACAAAACTGGCCAATGTTAGATGAGTTTGAAGGATTCCAATATGAACGAGTTATTGCTGAAGTTGTTTTGGAGTCTGGTGAAAAAATAGATGCATGGACTTATGTCATGAAGCTTCAGCAAGATTAGCTCATTCATGCATGGAGGAAATGAGCTTATGGATACATTTAAGCTCATTGTTTATCTATCGTAGACCATCCATGCGGAATTTAATTTCTAAAAGATGGAAGCCAAACTGACTTTTAATTGGGCCGTGTAAAATTCGTTCTGCAGCTGTGAACACCAATTTATCAATTACAGGTACAAGCTGCCCTTTTTTTACTTCACCTAAATCGCCACCGCGTTTAGCAGAGTTACAAGTCGAATACTGCTTCGCAATTTTTGCAAAGTCTGCGCCAGACTGAATTCTTTTCTTAAGCTGTTCCGCTAAGTCTTTGTCTTTCACTAGAATATGCCGAACAATTGCAGTTTGCATAATGTTTCTCCTTCAATTACCTTGTATTTGCTTAAGCTTTCTTCAGCTTCAATGGCTGGCATTGTGGGCAAAATACACTGGCTCGTTGTCCTAACTTTAGGTTTTCAAGCGTTGTTTCACAGTTCACACACATTTCACCAGCACGGCCATATGCCAATAGTGTTTGCTGAAAATAACCATTTTCACCCATCGCATTACTATAGTTACGTAATGTTGAACCACCTAAATCAATTGCTTGTTTTAAGATGCGTTTAACCTCAATAACCAGCTTCTCAATTTGTACTTTCGTTAACGTTGAAGCAGGTTGTGCGGGATGGATGCCAACATTAAATAGACTTTCTGTCGCATAAATATTACCTACGCCAACAACGATATGATTATCCATTAAAGCAATTTTGATGCCGACATTTTTTTTATTTAGCTTTTCATGTAAATAGGCTGCATTAAAATCTTCGCTCAGAGGTTCAGGGCCGAGCGTATCAATCAGTTTAGTCTGGTTGTTTTGATCAAGCCAAAGAATGCACCCGAATCGACGTGGATCATGGTAGCGTAATTGCTGATCTTCAAAATCAATAATTAGATGATCATGTTTGCGTAGTTCATCTTTGGCTTCACATAAACGGAAGCTTCCAGACATACCTAAATGCCAAAGCATTTGGTCTTGCTCAAACTCAGCAAGAATATATTTAGAACGGCGCTTGAGTTGCATTAAACGCTGTCCAACCAGCTTTTTAATATCATTCGGTATAGGCCAACGCAAGCTTGGGTTCAAAACGCGAATGGCTTGAACACGTTGTTCTAATAAAGGCAGTAAGCTGGTTTTTGTGGTTTCAACTTCAGGAAGTTCAGGCATAGTTAACTCAAGTTGTTTCAACAACAATACAATGAGGGCAAATGTTTCACTTACAATTATGCGGGTATTTAATTTTATTTGCTAATCATGCTGATTAATCAGTTTAATTGTTTTCACTTAAGTTAAATACCTAAGATAAACATAAAATAATCATATTCTTAGCTTTAGCTGTTGTCGTTTAAAATTTCGAGAAATAAGGAATCTTCATGCCTTCGATGAAAATTAATCTTCTATACGGTTACATTGCCATGTTTATGGCATTGGGTAATACCTCAGTATGGGCAATTGAGGTTGATCACGATCAGCCAGCACAACTCCCAACAATCAAAGTTGAAGCGACACGTACAGATACTTCTTACATGGAGACGCCTGCTTCAATTTTTAGGGTGGATATGCCTGAAAGTAGCCAGTCGGCGCAGGTTAATTTGACGGAAATCGTGAAAGGTGTCCCAAGTATTCAGCTTAGGAATAGAGAAAATTACGCGCAAGACCTGCAACTTTCTATGCGTGGTTTTGGTGCGCGGTCTACATTTGGCGTTCGTGGTATTCGATTGTATGTTGATGGAATTCCTGCAACCATGCCTGATGGACAAGGGCAAACCTCAAATGTTGATTTGAGTAGCTTAAGTCATCTTGAGGTTTTAACGGGGCCATTTTCTTCACTGTATGGTAACTCGTCAGGTGGTGCGATTTTAGCAACCACCAGAGAAGGTACAGGAAAAGACTCGATTGAGATGAGTTATGCTGGTGGGAGTCACAATAAAAATCGTGCTGGTTTAATTTTACAGGGCGGTTCAGATCACCAATATGAACCAAGTTATATCATTAGTTCATCTTATTTTGATACTGATGGATTTCGAAATCATAGTGGCGCAAATAAAGTATTGAATAATGCAAAACTAACGTGGAATCTTGATGATGGCAGTAAAATTAACTGGATCACCAATTACGTCAAGATTAATGCTGATGATCCGCAGGGATTGAATAGGCAGCAATGGCAGAATAATCCACGTCAAGTGAATGATACAAACAATACTTACAATGTTCGAAAAGATATTGATCAAACACAAACAGGGATCACGTGGTCAAAACCGCTTAATGATCAGCATGAATTGTATGGCATGGCATATTTTGGTAATCGCCAAGTGACCCAGTATCAATCTATTCCTCGCTCTGCACAATTAAATCCTAATCACGCAGGTGGAGTAATAGATTTTGAACGTAATTATTATGGTGCTGATTTCCGTTGGACGGGTAAAGAGTTATTGCCAAATACTCGCTTTAGTATAGGTGTTGCCGTCGATAAGATGGATGAAGATCGACAAGGTTTTGAAAACTTTAATATTGTTGCTGGTGAACCATCATACGGCGTTAAAGGCACGTTACGCCGTGATGAAGACAATAGCTTATGGAATATCGATCCATATCTACAAGCATCTTGGCAGTTTTTACCGACTTGGCGTTTAGATACGGGTGTACGTTATAGCAATATGCATTACAAATCTAAAGATCACTATTTGAGTAATGGGAATGACAGTGATAAAACAGAGTATGACAAGATTTTGCCTTCAGCCGCGTTAAGCTGGCAAATTCTGCCTGAATTATTGCCTTATGTGAGTTATGCAAAAGGTTTTGAAACACCGACTTTTACTGAAATGGCTTATCAAGCTGATAGTAACAAGTCGGGCTTTAATTTTGATTTAAAGCCATCGACTAGTGATAACTATGAATTGGGTTTAAAGTCGCAAAATCAGTTGGGTGATTTTACTGTAGCCGTTTTCCAGAGCAAAACTCAAAATGATATTGTTTCAGCGGGTTCTTCAAATGGTCGTTCGACTTTCCGTAATGCAGATCGTACTTTAAGAAAAGGTGCTGAATTTACGTGGAATAAGCAAGTTTGGAAAGATCTTACTGTAAATGCGAGTTATGCTTACCTAGATGCAACTTTTGATTCATATGTTCCAGCACTTGGAAAAATTGCTGAGATTCCTAAAGGTAATGCAATTCCTGGCATCGCTAAGAATCAAGCATTTATTGGGCTAGCATGGAAACCAGATCAAGGTTTTTATGCAGGACTTGATACGCAGTATATGGACAAAATCTATGTCGATGACAGTAATAGTGATGCTGCTGCTAGCTATACAATTGCATCGATCTACACAGGATATGCTTGGAAATATGCAGATTGGGGCTTTAATAGCTTTGCACGTGTAGATAACTTATTTGATAAAAATTATGCAGGTTCAGTTATTGTTAATGATGGTAATAGTCGTTTCTTTGAACCAGCGGATGGGCGTAATTGGAGTGCTGGAATCAGTGTAAGTAAGCATTTTAAATGATAAAAAGCGCCTAAGATCAGGCGCTTTTTTTGTTATTTTTTAGGCTGAGGATTGGATTTTTTTGCAGCAATTGCTTTTTCAACTTCTACGAGAGATTCTTTTGCACCAGGATAATTGCCTGCTGCTAGGCGAGAAAAAATATCTTTGGCTTGTTCTAAGTTCTGGTCAACGATAGCACCATTTGCAAGCATATTTGCTAAAACCATTAGAGAGGGTGGATAACCTTTCTTAGCTAGAGACTCTAAGCTTTCTATCGCTTGTTTTTGCATAAGAGGATTCTTGTTTTTGACTCCCAAGCTTAAGTCATATATTGCTTTCAAGTGAACTGCAGGTCGATAGTCTTTACGTAATAAAGGTAATAGTTTTTGAACTGCCAATTGATCATATTCAGGTTTTCCTTGTTCAAAAAGTAATTTTGCACTTTCTACAATAGCAGTTTCGGAGCCTTGATTCGAAGCTTTATCTAAGAATTCTTTATATTTTTGACTATTTTTAGTGACACCTAAAGTACCATTTCGATAAACCTGAGCTAAGGTGTAACTTGCTTGCCCAAAACCCTTATTGGATGCGTCTTGATAGTATTGCAGGGCTTTCTCCTCATCTCTTGTGGTACCTTGCCCAACTTGATGCATATAGCCCAAATTGTAAATAGCTTGAGCATTTCCTGTATTTGCAATACGTTGCATTTCTTGGAATGCACCTGAAAAATCCTTAGCTTCATAAAGTTGGGTTGCTTTTGCAAACACATCATTTTTAGCAGTTGTTTTCTTATCAGCTGCAAATGTTGAGTGAGATGCAGCTAGGATTAAACTAGCAATGAGCAACTTTTTCATATTTTTTTCCTTATACCGAAACCTGCTTTCATCCTTTATGTAGCAGAGTGCAATATGCAATATGCAATACACATCATAAAAAATTGGCGTAAATTGTAAATGATGGTTTTGTATATATCTTGATTAAGATGGATCAAAGAACTTAAATCAAAATTAAAACAGTAGTCCATTTGTTTAATGGGCTACTGGTTTTAACAGGTTTAAGAGCTTCTTAAAGGTTACGAGTTCTATTTACTAGCTTCCTGCAATAGTAATTCAATCTGTTCAGCATCTTGTGGAATGCCTGAAACTCGCATGCCATTTGCAAAGAATATTGTTGGAGTTCCATTGATTTGAAGTGATTGACCAAGGGCTATGTTTTTCTGAATAGGCGTGTCACATTGGCCTGAATTTTTATTCAGTTTGCGGTGAAGCATATAATCCTCCCAAGCTTCATATTGATTTTTAGCACACCAAATTTTATTTGCCGCTATTTCAGCTTGAGGATGGAGTTTCTTAAGTGGGAATAAAAAAATGTAGACCGTTACATTGTCGATGGAAGTCATATATTGTTCTAATTTTTGACAATATGGGCAGTCTGGATCAGTGAACACATATAGCGTACGTTCTCCATTTCCTTTCACATATTTAATAGCTTGGTTTAGAGGTAGCTGTTTAACATCAATTTTTCCTAACTCTATCAAGCGTTCCTCGGTAAGATTAGTTTTATTTTTCACATCCAATAAATTTCCAAAAAATAAATATTTTGCAGTTTCATCCGTATAAATAATTTTTCCTGCAACATAGACTTCATATATACCTGTTAAGGGGGAAGGAGAAATTGATTTGATTGGAAGATCTGGATAATTACGCTTGAAATTTTGTTCTAGTGTTTTGTTATCAGCATAGAGGTTTTGTAAGCTCAAAAAGCTTAAAGTAATTGCAGATAACCATGTTTTGATCATTATTTTCATGAGGAGTTGATTCTATAAGTAATTGTTGAACAATAGCGTCGATTGGGATTTCCGACAAGAATTGTAGTGCAATTTTATTTAAATTTTAGCTTTATTATTTTTGAGCATTTTTACGAGTTTTAGATTTAAATAATTACTAATTAAGAAATATTTAAATCAAAAAAACTCATGAGATAACCCATGAGTTTTAAAATAAAAAATTAAAGCATGATTTTTATAAGGACTTAGTTTGGACGAGCTACATCACCATTGAGTGCGTCTGGTAAATCTAAAACACTGACATTCAGCTCTGCTAATGCCGCTGGTTTGGCAATTACAAGCGCAAGATAGCCATCTTCAAATGCAATACTATTTACCACCTCTATATCTTTACTGAGTTGGGTTGCTGGCATTGGAAGATCACCTTTGGCTTGGATCAAATGTAACCAGTGTTTCGGTTTTGCTTTAAACCAAAGACGAGCCACAATTTCCTGACCAAGATAACAACCTTTGTCAAAATGAACGCCATCACGTTGATGTAAACGTAACTCTTGCGGTTGGAAAAGATGCTCAGTTGTTTGAGTAATCCAAGCTTGACCTGATTGAATCGCCTGAATTTGCCAAGCATCAATATCAGTTTCGGTTTGAGAAAATTCAGTTTGCTTGCCATTTGTTGTTGGAAAAACAGTTCCAACTTCTTCTAATTTCATTTTGGAAAAAGCACCAAATTTTTTAATGTGCTTTGCAAACTCTTCTGCTTGATCCTGTGTTGTCACAAGCTCAAAACTTTCAGGATTAAGTTTTTTAATCCATAAACCAAAATGAATACGTCCTTTTAAATCGCAAATAGCAGTGTAGCGACTTTCGTTTTCAGGTAAGCGCTCTGTATGAACGGTCACTTGTCCTTGAAGGAATTTTTGTGCATCTACACCATTTAAGCTAAAAGCCGTGAAAGCAAGTTGACTCATAGATCAATCCTAAAGCTATATTCTGATCACGAAAATATGGACTGTTATTTTGCGCCATTTTTCACAAAAAATCAGCTTTAGATTCTCGATATTCGAGCTGAAATGAGGGATCAGCAACACCACAGTTCTAATAGAAGTTGTTATGATAAAGTTGTAGGTTAAAAAAGCAGCAAAATGGAGAATGATAATGTCTGGTACAGTAAAACTACATCGCGTCTTTACCGCTCCTCCAGCACGTGTTTTTAAAGCTTTTCTAGATCCAGATGCATTAGTGAAATGGATGCCGCCACATGGCTTTACTGCAAAAGTCCATCATTTTGATCCACAAGTGGGCGGCAAATATAAAATGTCATTTACTAACTTTTCAACAGGTCATATTCATGCTTTTAGCGGTACTTATATTGAAATCGTCGAGAATGAACGATTACGTTATACAGATCAATTCGAGGATCCTAACTTATCAGGAGAGATTAATGTGACAGTTGAATTGAAACCTGTGATTGTGGGGACGGAAGTTCATATTACGCAGCAAGGAATTCCAGATGTTATTCCTGTAGAGGCTTGTTACTTAGGTTGGCAAGAGTCTCTAAGCTTATTTGCTTTGCTTGTAGAAGCAGATATTCCTAATCAATAATTGAAGTGTTGAAAAATAAATAAAAACTAATAATAAATTTGATATTTTGAGGTGGGGAAATGAAAGAGTTATCCATTTTACAGCAACGTGAAAAACTAGCACGAGCTGCCATGCAATTGGCCTTAGAAGATCAACAAGCTGAAGATAGCGTTGATTTATATATACAACATCATTTGGAAGAAATTGAACCTGAATATTGGTTTAAACATTTTGGGACATCCTCACCGACACCCTTACAGGTTTTAGATGCTTTGGTACTTGAGCATGAAGGGGATGATGAGGAAATAGAAGCCTATGAAATGCTTGATTTTAGCTTGCCTGATCAAGTGACCAATTATGTGATTTGCGTTAGTTTTGATTCACATGGACAAGTCATTGATATCTCAATGGAGAGCTAGTTTTAAACCATCTGGAGGAAGTGATGCAAATTGAAATTAAGCGTATTTATGATCCAGTTAATGAGTCAGATGGCATGCGTGTGCTTGTAGATCGTTTATGGCCAAGAGGTATTTCAAAAGAACGGGCACATTTGGATTTGTGGTTAAAGGAAATTGCACCTTCCAATGCATTACGGAAACAGTTTTGTCATCAGGCTGAACATTGACAAAGTTTTCAAAAAGGCTATTACCAAGAGTTAGGGGAGAATCCTTATGTCGATGAACTAAAACAAATTGCAATGAAACAACCATTAACATTAATTTATGCAGCAAAAGACCATGAGTTAAATCATGCGTTGGTACTAAAAAATTATTTGTATGGAAAAGAGATTCAGTCCTGAAATTTTGAAAAATGGTCTCTATCTATCATAATAGGATTTTTGAGATTTTTTTATGTCTTTGCCAAATTGCCCAAAATGCCAATCAGAATATACATACCAAGATGGCGACCTTCTTATTTGTCCAGAGTGTTCACATGAGTGGAAGGACGGAGAAACTCAAGCTTCTGAAGCAGAAGAAATAATTAAAGATGCAAATGGTAATGTTCTAGCTGATGGCGATAGTGTTACTGTGGTTAAAGATCTTAAGATTAAAGGTTCATCTTCCGTTGTTAAAGTGGGTACGAAAGTAAAAAGTATTCGCTTAGTGCCAGATGCAAGTGATGGTCACAATATCGATTGTAAGATTGATGGCGTCGGTGCTATGAAACTAAAATCAGAATTTGTTAAAAAAGTTTAATTTGATTTGTGCTGAGAGGGGGCACGTGCTCCCTTTTTATTTTATAAGTGAAGTAAATTACTAAAAGTGAACAAAATATGATCTTTTTAATTGCGGTTGGCTGTTCTATATTGGGTGAATAACAAATAATCAATTTGAATAAATAGAGGTCTTTATGGCTGGATGGTTCGAGGTAACTCAAGCGAGTGATGGGCAATATCGTTTTGTATTAAAAGCGGGTAATGCTGAAACTATTTTAAATAGCGAATTATATAAGACTAAAGCTGCCGCATTGAATGGAATTGCATCAGTGCAAAAAAATAGTCCCGATGATGTTCGATATGAGCGACTAACTTCTAAGAATGAGAAGCCTTATTTCAATTTAAAAGCTGCAAATCATCAAGTAATTGGTACAAGTCAACTTTATGCCAGTGAACAGTCTCGTGAGAAAGGGATTGAGTCGGTCAAAAAGAATGGACCTTCAGAAACGATTAAAGATTTAACTGTATAACTGAGCAATAAAAAAGCGTTACTAACGGCTTTTTTTATACGCGAAATTTTTAATTAACGAGTGAGTTGAGCCATAAGCTCATCTTTGCTTAAGTTACTCGCTTCCGCATCTCGGCGACCTTTGTATTCAAAAGTACCAGCATCTAAACCTTTTTCACCGATTACGATACGATGTGGAATTCCCATCAACTCGAGATCAGAGAATTTAACACCTGGGCGCTCATTACGATCATCAAGTAATACATCGTAACCTTGTGCTTGTAATTCAGCGTAAAGGGCTTCAGCCGCTTCAAGTGTGCGAGGTGATTTATGTGCATTCATTGGAACAATTGCAATTTCAAACGGTGCAATCGCTTTTGGCCAAATAATACCTTTATCATCAAAGTTTTGTTCAATTGCAGCAGCAACTACGCGTGTTACGCCTATGCCATAGCAACCCATAGTCACTGTGAATGGTTTGCCATCTTCACCGAGAACTTTACACCCCAATGCCTCAGAGTATTTTGTACCGAGTTGGAAGATGTGACCCACTTCGATACCACGCTTAATCTGAATCGTGCCTTTGCCATCAGGAGATGGATCACCTTCAACAACATTACGAAGATCAAAGACTTCTGTGAATTTTGCGTCACGATCCCAGTTTACGCCAGTTGCATGTTTATCAACTTCATTTGCACCTGCTACAAAGTCAGATAGAACAGACGCAGCGCGATCAATGATAACCGTTAAACCTTTTTCAACGAGACCTTGTGGGCCACAGAAACCTGCTGTTAATCCATGTTGCTGTAATTGTTCTTCAGTTGCAAAAGTTAAAGGTGCAGCGATTAAGGGATGCTTTTCGGCTTTAATATCATTCAGTTCGTGATCGCCACGTAAGAACAGGGCAACCACTGGTGTATGACCTTTCTCATCGCTTGGGCCTTGTACTAATAGCGCTTTAACGGATTGTTTAGCATCACTGTTTAAGAACTGGCAGACATCAGCAATGGTTTTTTGATTCGGCGTATCAACAAGCGTATAAGCTTGTGTTGCAGATGCACGCTCACCAACTAAAACAGCTTCAGCCATTTCAACATTAGCAGCAAAGTCTGATTCAGTTGAGAAGGCGATATCATCTTCGCCACTCGCAGCAAGCACATGGAACTCATGAGAAGCTGAACCACCAATTGAACCTGTATCTGCTTGAACTGGACGGAAGTCTAAGCCGAGACGTGTAAAGATGCGACTATAAGTGTCATACATTACGTCGTAAGTTTCTTGGAGAGAAGCTTGGTCAGCGTGGAATGAATAAGCATCTTTCATGATAAACTCACGAGAGCGCATCACACCAAAACGTGGGCGAATTTCATCACGAAATTTAGTTTGAATTTGATAAAAATTCAAAGGTAACTGTTTATAACTTTTTAATTCGTTACGTGCTAAATCTGTGATCACTTCTTCATGTGTTGGACCAAGCACAAATGGATTATCGTGGCGATCTTTAAAGCGCAACAATTCTGGACCATATTGTTCATAACGGCCAGACTCTTCCCAAAGCGCAGCGGGTTGGGTAACTGGCATGAATACTTCTAAAGCACCAGAACGATTCATTTCTTCGCGAACAATCGCATCAACTTTCTTTAAAACACGCGTTCCCATGGGCAACCAAGAGTATAAACCAGAAGCTAATTTACGAATCATCCCCGCACGTAACATGAGCTGGTGTGAAATGACTTCAGCATCATTTGGGGTTTCTCTTAACGTTGCAAATAAAAAGCGGCTTGCGCGCATGGAAACTATCCTAAAGTTAAGTGTTATTTAAGGAAGATAACAAAAATGATAGATAAACAGATCAATTTTGAAGAGTAGGCATTATGCCATGAAATCATTGATTTCGGAAAAACTAAACAGTGGCATTTCTTCCAAGTGATACGAGTGTGTAGAGATTATGATTTAAGCAATGGTTAAACTAGCGTGTTCGATTCGCATCATTTTGCTCTAATATACGTAAGCGATTGATAATATCTTCATAGTCAGATTCGGTTTTATGATAAGCATTACGTAAACTTTCAACTGTTCTTTTGACATTATCAATGTTTCTGTTGTTATTTTCTAAATTGTTTTTGAGTTGTGTTGGGATTGCCTGTCCTTTGCGATGATATTCCATTTCTTGGCGCTTGAATGCAATTTTATCTTGCTGTAATTGTTGAAGCTGATCTTGTTGATAATTTAATTGCTTCTTCAATGTTGCTAAAATTTGATCTCGTTTTGAGGCAGCAATTTTTGTATTGCCATAGGCGCGTTTAAGTCGTAAATCTTGCTCTCTCTGTCGAGCGATAGACTCTCTACGTGCAGATTGTTGAATATCTTGGGCGGCATTATAAGGACGATTTTTTTTGATCACTTGCATATTGCGATCAAGTGCTTCATAGCCATAACGAATATGTTCGGGACTCACTGATGTGCTTACATTTGCCACACCATTTTTATCGTAATAACGGTACCAAACTGCTTTAGGTTGCTCGATTGCTGCAAAGCTAGAAGAGCAAAAAACGCATAAAAAAACAGCGCAAATGTAATTACGAGCAATCGTTGTAAAGTCGCTAATACGGAAACCGAACTTTAACGAACCAGTCATTACATTCCCCGATAAAAGTTAATTAAATCACTTATTTTTAAATAATAATCAGTTGTATATTAGTAGCTATTTATACAATTAAAAATACTTAGTATGCAAAAAAAATAGTTATTTGGTGAAAAGTGTGACCTAATTATTATTGTTGTAGGAAACTGATATGTTGGTTCAAAAAACTTCATTGATAATGCAAGTAGAGATATGTTAAAAATATCAACTAATCTGTATAAAACAAATTAAACCAACCATAATTTGTATTGAGTGAATGGGGCAGGACAATTAAATGGAAGATAAATTTCAAAATTTAAAGGTAATGGTGATTGACGATTCAAAAACAATTCGACGTACGGCTGAAACTTTACTCCAACGAGAAGGTTGTGAAGTTGTGACAGCGGTTGATGGTTTTGAAGCCTTATCGAAAATTGCCGAAGCAAATCCTGATATCGTTTTTGTTGATATTATGATGCCGCGTCTAGACGGTTATCAGACCTGTGCCCTAATCAAGAATTCATTAAACTATCAAAATATTCCAGTGATTATGTTGTCAAGCAAAGACGGTTTGTTTGATCAGGCAAAAGGGCGCGTTGTGGGGTCTGATGAATATTTAACAAAGCCATTCAGTAAAGATGAGCTGTTAAATGCGATTCGTAACCATGTTAGCGCATAAAATTTAAATTGAGGAAAAAATGGCTCGTATACTTATAGTAGATGATTCTCCTACTGAAACTTTTCGTTTTAGAGAAATTTTAACAAAACACGGTTATGAAGTAATTGAAGCAACCAATGGTGCTGACGGTGTAACAATGGCACAAGCTGAGTTGCCTGATTTGGTTCTTATGGATGTGGTGATGCCTGGGATGAATGGCTTCCAAGCGACTCGTCAAATTAGTAAAGGTAAAGACACTCAACATATTCCAGTAGTGATTGTAAGTACCAAAGATCAGGCGACAGATCGTGTGTGGGGTAAGCGTCAAGGGGCATGTGACTATCTGACCAAGCCAATTGATGAGCAACAGCTTATTGATGTAATTAAACAATTATTAAGTTAATTCATACGAGCCTTTTCATTACTCATTACGGGATAGGTTATGGCAGCAAATGGATTTATCGAATTGCTTCGCTTATCCAAGCGAGGCAATAAACAATACGCTTCAACTCAAAATGAAGTCAGCCGATGGTCTGGTATCGCATTTGAGATGTTAGGGCAATATTTTGTTGCGCCATTGGGGGAAATTTCTGAGGTGATTTATCCACCGAAATATACCCCAGTTCCAAATACTCAGGCATGGGTGCGTGGTTTGGCGAATATTCGAGGGCGGTTGCTTTCAGTTTCTGATTTAACTCATTTTATTTCAGGACAGCGAAGCCAGTTTTCTCCAACACAAAAAGTAATTTGTATTAGTCATCAAGATCAATATGTTGGCTTGGTTGTTGACCAAGTTTTGGGGATTCAGCACTTTAATAAAAAGAGTTTCTTTTCTCAAAGTGCTGAGTTAGACGATAAGTTGCAAGACTATTGTCAGGGGTATTTCCATCAACATAATCAACAATGGCATGTATTTTTACTGAGTCGGTTATTGAAAAACCCTCAATACATGAATGCATCAATAAAATTTATAAACTAATTTAATGCGCTACGGAAGATAAACGCGTATTCAGGGGAGAAGCTGATATGGGCTTTAAACTTAAAAAGAAAAATGCTAGTGGTAGCGATAGTACTGGCTCAAAAAGTGGTGGTGCGTTTCTAGAAAAGATCCGTACGCAACTCGATCAGTTTTCTCGAATCTTCGGTGAAACTGAAAAATCAAAGCCTATTCTTTATCGTGCTTTAATTGCTTTGGCTCTAGCAGTTATTCTCTTGATTTATCTTTTCGTTAGTGTGCCTCGTTCGAATCAGTTGACTCGTAGCTTGGGTGAGTTGCGTTTATTGTCGCAAATGATTTCTCGTCAAGCGACTGAAGCAACTGCATCTGGTACACCAGAGGCAATGAAAAGCCTAGTTGAATCAGAAAAACGTTTTGCTTCGAATCTTGAAACAGTTGAAAGTATTTATGGAACTGGCTCAGAAGAGTACAAAAAAGTTGATGCTCTTTGGGGTGACGTATCTAAAAATATTGAATTAATTGCTTCACAACAAAAAGTCATTAATCAATTATACGATACCAATATTTCGATCAGTGAAACGATTCCTGAGATTCAGGCAGAATACAACTTGATGGTCGATCAGATGGTACGTGAGAATATGCCAAGTAGCCAGGTAATCATCACCAAGAACCAAGTGTTTATCGCAGAGCGTATTTTACGTTCTATTAACTCGGTTCTTGTTGGTACTGATAATTCTAATGTTTCTGCAAATGACTTTGGTGCGGACATTGATACCTTTGGTGTTTATTTAAATGCTCAACTGAATGGTAGTGCCGAGTTAGGCGTAGATCGTATTACATCACCGGATTTACGTGAGTCAGTCGATAGTATCAAATCAGATTATGATGCAGTCCTAAAGTCAGCAGCTGAAACAGTTTTAAAGAATGCGAACCAAATCGTTCGTGTACGTCAAGCTTCGTCACAAATTTTCTCGCAATCAGATACTTTGCTTGGTTCTTTAAATACGTTATCTGATAAGGCTGAAGGTGGTTGGGCTAATGTAATTGCTGGTATTGTATTAATTGGTGCTTTGGGATTACTTGTTTTTTCAGCACTACAATTACTTGCATTGCGTAGTAATACGGATAAAGAGCGTGTTACACGCTTACAAGATGAGTATGACCGTAACCAGAACGCGATTTTACGTTTACTCGATGAAATTGCCGATCTTGCCGATGGTGACTTACGTTCATATGCAACGGTATCTGAAGACTTTACAGGGGCAATTGCTGACTCGATTAACTTTGCAATTGATCAATTACGTGACCTTGTATCTCGTATTACGGACACTTCGCAAGAGGTTGCTCGATATACGCAAGATACGCAGAATATTACCAATCAGTTAGCAGAGGCATCTGAGCATCAGGCACAAGAAATTGCGGGTGCATCAGCGGCGATGAACGAAATGGCATTGTCTATTGACCAAGTATCTGCAAACGCTTCTGAATCAGCAGACGTAGCACAACGTTCGGTACAAATTGCATCGAATGGTGCGCAAGTTGTAAACCGTTCGATTGAAGGTATGGATCATATTCGTGAACAGATTCAAGAAACATCAAAACGTATTAAGCGTTTGGGTGAATCTTCACAAGAGATTGGTAACATCGTCTCTCTGATTAATGATATTGCCGACCAAACGAACATCTTGGCATTAAACGCTGCTATTCAGGCGTCTATGGCAGGTGAAGCGGGTCGTGGTTTCGCCGTTGTAGCGGATGAGGTACAGCGTCTAGCAGAACGTTCTGCTTCTGCAACAAAGCAGATTGAGAGTTTGGTAAAAACGATTCAAACAGATACTAACGAAGCCGTTATTTCCATGGAACAAACGACTTCAGAAGTTGTTCGTGGTGCGAACTTAGCAAAAGATGCGGGTATTGCACTAGACGAAATTCAAACGGTATCGGGCGATTTGGCGAAGTTAATTGCAAGCATTTCTGATGCTGCAAAACTTCAGTCTGCATCAGCAGGTCATATTGCTACAACGATGAATGTCGTACAGGAAATTACATCTCAAACTACGACTGCAACTTTTGATACAGCTCGCTCAGTTTCTGAATTGGCAAATATGGCTGAATCATTACGTGAATCAGTAACAGACTTTAAGTTACCTGAATAAGTCAAGAAAGGAGGGTAGATGGGGTATCTGCCTTCCTTTTGTATAGATATAGACTATCTCGGCAAGATGAGGATTCGACGGAAAGACATCTTGTGCGTTAGATAAACGTATTTTTTAGCCACAATTCGTGGATAAAAACGAAAGAAGCCGCTATGAAAGAAATATTAAAAACGTTAGTTGAAACGATGACGCTTCCTGAAGATAGTTATCTTGAACAAGACTCAGAAATTCTCGAAATTTTTATCGAAGAGTTAGAAGAGATTTTTGTTGAGTTAGAACCTTTATTGGCTCAATGGATCGAGCAGCCGAACCAGCAAGATGTGTTGACAGATATTCGTCGTCATTTCCATACACTAAAAGGCTCTGGTCGCATGGTTGGTGCGAAGTCTTCTGGTGAATTGGCTTGGACGGTTGAAGATACGCTAAACAGAGTACTTGCTGGCACACTTCCGTTAAACAGCGAAATTCAGCAATATGTCCAAGCCATTTTCAATGTGTATCATTTTAAACTTTTCCAAGATTTTAAATCGGTTCAAAAGCATCAAATTAATCTAAAGCCATTGGTTCTTTTAGGACAACAATTACAACAACAGCATAGCCCTGAACCAGCGCTAGCTGAATTATTACAATTAGCAAATACACTGAATAGTGAAACAGTCTCAACAGATCTAGAAGATGTTTTTGCAGAAGATATTACTGCCGAAGTTGAGCACGTAGAGGCTGCTGACTTTGATAGCGAAGATCAGGTGGATGATGTTCTCATTAAAGAAACTCTCGCTATTTTCTTGGAGGAAGCAGAGGATCATTTAGCTACAATTGATCAGTTCTTGATAAATGAGCGTCCAACCAACGACAACTATAATACTTTGATTCGTGCGTTACATACATTGCGTGGTAGTTCAGCTATGGCGCATGTTGATCAAGTATTTGAAGCAAGTTCCAAAGTAGAAAACTTATTTAAAACCTTGTTGCAAGATGAACTGGATTCTAGTTCTGACGAAACGGCGCTTCTTACAAATTATGCTCAGTTTGTTCGTGACTATTTACATACCTTGAAGCAAGAAGGTGTCCAAGAGCAGCTTGATCAAATATATAATACTTTTAATGCTGCATGGGATAGTTACGACTTCCAATTGGAAGAAAAACTTGGAGATGCTGTTCGTCCGCAGGGACTTGTCTCTCAGTTATTAGAATTGAATATCAATGATTTATTAGATGTTGAGTTTGATTTTGAAAAACGTGCTCGTAATGAATTTCCTCAATACATTCAGTCTTTAAGTCAGCAAACAGAGCTTTTGCTACAGCATACCCATCATCATGCGACGATTGGGATGTATCAATACACGAGTTTAATGCGATCAAGCTATCAAGATTTATTGTTCAAGCCAAACTTGTTGAATCTTGATTATGCATTTGATTTATATCATCAAGTACATCAGTACTTTATTCAGTTGTTTGATACGCTAGCTGCTGGCCAACGTGTCACTTTAACTAAAGCTCATGAACTTTTGTTAAATGAGTTAAGTTCATTTACCCAGCAAAATGTTGAAACCTTAGAAGCTGAAAAAATTACAGAACCATTGCACCTAACTCAGAGTGCAGATGTAGTTGAGGAAGCTGTTTCTCAAAATGTGAATACAGTTGAATCAAACGATATCTCTGCCCAATTAAGACTAGATAAACAATTACTTGATTCTGTTGAATCTAACAAAGATTTTGATCCTGACTTATTAGATATTTTCCTTGAAGAAGCCGATGAATTGTTGTCTGGTATTGATGATGATTTGAATAGTTGGACAGCCGATCATCAAAATCTTAATGCACTTAAGAACTTGATGCGTTATTTGCACACCTTAAAAGGTGGTTCAAATATGATTCAGGCACGTCACATCGGTTTAATCGCGCATGAGTTAGAGACCATTTATGAGAAGTTAATCAATCAACAAATACAAGCTTCTCCTGATTTAATTCGTGTGATTCGTGCAGTACAAGATGATATTGCTGATCGAATCCAAACTATACGAGATCAAAAAGTTGATTATCCATCAACACATATTCTGGCTGTCTTAACAAGTTTAGCTAAATCTACAGGTGTTGCTGCTGAAATTCCTTTGGAAGCACAAACAACTTCTGAAGCATTCGTTGAAGAAGAAACAATTACAGACGAACTCAGTATTGGAAATGAGTTGGAATTTACTGTTTCTAATCTGGATAGTACGGTGGATGATGAGCTGTCGACTTTAGATTTGTCATTATCCCAAACTGCTGCTTTTGATACAGCAGATCAAGCATCTCAATTGGCTTTAGATAAGCAATTGTTAAATTCAAGCGAATCTAATCGTGAGTTTGATCCTGATTTACTGGATATTTTCCTTGATGAAGCAGATGAATTATTGGTTGGTATTGATTCAGACCTCAATTTATGGACCGCGAATTATCAAAATACGGATGCATTAAAGAATTTGATGCGTTATTTGCATACCTTAAAGGGTGGTGCAAATATGATTCAGGCACGTCATATCGGCTTAATCGCGCATGAGCTTGAAACGATTTATGAAAAGTTGATTAATCAACAGTTGCAGCCTTCACCGCAGTTAATTGGTTTAATTCGTTTAGTTCAGGATGATATTGCTGATCGTATTCAAATCATTCGAGACCAGCAGGTTGACTATCCATCAACACATGTCTTGCAATTGATCCAACAACCGAGCGGATCTGTTACTCATACTGATGCTTTAGAACATCAGGCTGAAGAAATTGAACTCGTTGAATCACAAGCGGAGATCATTGAGCCGCCATCAGAGCAAACTACGTTTGAAGTCGTAGAACCAATCGAACAGCCTGAAATAGAAGAAAGTTCTATATCGGTACATACGACTCAAGAAACAGAATCTCTACATGCTGATGATGAAGTTCGCTCTCTAGTTGAAGAGACTTTCTTAGAAGAAGCTGCTGAGCTACTTGAACAAGCTCAGAGCTTATTAAAACAATGGTTTGATCAACGTAGTAATCGTAGTTTGTTATTACAACTTCAGCGTAATGCCCACAGTTTAAAAGGTGGCGCACGAATGGCTGAGTTGGATGCAATTGCGATCATTGCATATCATTTAGAAAATGCATTCGAGCAGTTTGGTGTGCACCATTTCAATTCGAATGTTTACGATAATTTATTAAACACAGCCTTTGCTTGGTTAAGCGATGCAATCTTTAAACGCCAATATGCAAACTTTGATGGATTAAAACAAAGTTTGGAGAAGATGGAGTTTGTGGATGTTTCTGCTCAATTACCGCAAAAACTATCAGCCAAAGATGTCTTTACGCCTGAATATACTATGGAGTTTGTTCAGGGAGATGGCACAGAGCCACCTTCAATGTTGGGTGAGTGGGAAAGCTCTGAGCGGGTTGAGCAAAACAATGAGATGATTCGTGTTTCAGCTGATGTCATTGAGAAGATGATTGACTTATCAGGTGAGAATGCAATCAACCGTTCACGTATCGAAATGGACTTAGGTCAGCTGGGCGGTACGTTAACGGAAATGGAGCTTGCGATTAAGCGTTTGGCTGATCAGTTGCGCCGTATGGAAGGCGAATTGGAAAGTCAGATTATTGCACGCCATGGTGGCGAAAACTCGCGCTATGAAGATTTTGACCCATTAGAAATGGATCAATATTCTTCTTTAAATCAGTTGTCGAAATCGTTAGCTGAATCAGCATCGGATTTGGTTGACTTTAAAACAACCTTATCTGAAAAGATTCGTGATACCGAAGGCCTGTTATTACAACAGTCGCGTATTCAGGCCGAAATTCAAGAAAGTCTAATGCGTACTCGCTTGGTTCCATTCTCTAGATTGTTACCTCGTTTACAGCGTATCGTGCGCCAAACTGCATCAACGTTAAATCGACCAACGGACTTAATTGTTAATAATACTGAAGGCGAGTTGGATCGTAGTATTCTTGAAAAATTGGTTGCACCATTCGAACACATGCTGCGTAATGCGATTGACCATGGTATTGAAGATCACGAACATCGTTTGAAAGCCAATAAGCCAGAAACGGGTAGTATTGTTTTAAATATTGGTCGTCAAGGTACTGATGTTGTTGTGACATTCAGTGATGATGGTAAAGGGATTGATGTTAGCCGAATCAAGCAGAAAGCAATTCAAACTGGTCTTATGACCAAAGACCAAAAGCTTGATCAAGAAGAAATTCTACAATTTATTTTCCATCCAGGCTTTAGTACCGCGGCTCAAGTCACCCAGATTTCAGGGCGTGGTGTTGGTCTTGATGTGGTTCAAAGTGATATTAAGGCGCTTGGTGGCCACGTCAGTGTTGACTCAAATTTAGGTAAAGGCACAACATTTACTATTCGAGTTCCAACTACGGTAGCGGTAAGTGATGCCTTGATGGTAAAAGCTGGCGATCAACAATTTGCATTCCCATTGGCGCAAATTGACCGTATTGTACGTATTTCACCTACTGCACTAGAGCAATACTTTGAGAGTAAAGAAGACTACTTCAAAATCGATCAGGAAAATTACCGTTTACGTTACTTGTCTGAGTTCGTTGCGGGACAGCCAATTCCTCGTTTGAGTGGTATCGTGCATTCATTGCCAGTTCTGTTGGTTAAAGGTGCTCAAGGGCAAACGACCGCGCTGTTGGTTGATCAATTGATTGGTTCACGTGGCCAAATTGTAGTGAAACCAATCGGCCAACAATTCTCAAGCATTGGCGTAATTGCAGGTGCAACGATTCTTGGTGATGGTCAAGTTTGTTTGATCTTGGATGGTCAAAATATTGCACGTCAAGCGCAGTCGACCCATCGTAGCAAACAAGCTGATGAGACTTATACTAAACATCGTTATGATGAGCGTCGCTTGATTATGATCGTCGATGACTCAGTAACGGTGCGTAAAGTTACATCTCGCTTGTTGGAACGACAAGGTTATGATGTGGTTACTGCTAAAGATGGTGTGGATGCGATGGAGCAACTTGAAACCATTAAACCAGATTTGATGTTGCTTGATATTGAAATGCCAAGAATGGATGGTTTCGAGGTAACAAACCTTGTTCGACATCATGAATTACATCGAGACTTGCCAATTATCATGATTACCTCACGTACAGGTGAGAAACATCGTGAGCGAGCATTGTCATTAGGTGTAAGTCAGTACATGGGTAAACCATTCCAAGAAGAAGCTCTCTTGGAAAATATTGAAAGTTTACTGGCAGTGCGCTAAGAGGTGAATAATAATGGCTAAAAAGAGCGCTAACTCAACATTAGGTCAAATTGATCAGCAAGAGTTACAGCATTTAATTACAGTTTCTACTGGATTTATTGATGCTTATATTATTGAGTGTCATCAAAATGTGCCAATGTTACTGCCACAGAATATTGTTTTGTCCGCAATGGATACTCAAACCGATGCGGACTATATCGAGTGGCATGATTTAAAGCTTCCTGTTTTTTCTGTGAATGATCCGAGTGAGCAGCAAGGGGTGGCATTAGTTATTGAGGGTGATGACGTTTCTGAACGCTTTGCTTTAGTTTGTAATGAAATGCCTGAATCGATTCGATTGCGTATTTCTGAGATTGTAGATGAAGAGCGGGATATTGCTGATCAGAATGTCTTTAAATATGTGAAAATGGGGGATAAACAGTTTTATGTCCCAGATTTGCAAAACATACAAAAAAAGCTTGGTTTATAGTAAAAAAGGAACTCATTTGAGTTCCTTTTTTACTTAATTTTATTTTTATGCGAGCAATTCAATAAGGATTTGTTCGTAGATTTCAGCTAACGGATCTAGATCGTCTACATTCACATGCTCATTAATTTGGTGAATTGTTGCGTTTAAAACACCTAACTCTAGCACTTGAGCACCTGTTGGTGCGATAAAGCGACCATCTGAAGTACCGCCACTGGTTGAGAGTTCTGCATCAACATTAACGACATTTTTGATTGCCGTGGTTGCGGCATTTACAAGTTCACCAACTGGGGTTAGGAATGGTAATCCTGACAAAGTCCAGTTGATGTCATAAGTTAGATTGTATTTGTCGAGTATTGCTAAAACGCGTTGTTTTAATTCATCTGCGGTGACTTCTGTTGAGTAACGGAAGTTGAATGTCACTTTAAGTGTACCTGGAACAACATTTGTTGCACCTGTTCCGGCTTGGATATTTGAAATTTGGAATGATGTTGCAGGGAAATATTCATTTCCATGATCCCATATAGTTTCACATAAATCATTGATTGCTTTAGATGCTAGATGGATTGGGTTTTGCGCAAGGTGCGGATAAGCAACATGCCCTTGTTTGCCATGTACCGTGAGTACTGCATTGAGTGAACCACGACGACCATTCTTAATAATGTCACCAAGTGTATTGGTACTAGATGGCTCGCCAACTAAACACCACGTCATTTTCTCATTACGTGCTTCTAAGGTCTCTACAACTTTAACCGTACCATTGATTGATGGACCTTCTTCATCAGAAGTAATTAGGAAAGCAATAGAACCCTTGTGATCTGGATGTTTAGCAACAAAACGTTCTGATGCTACAACCATTGCGGCTAATGCTGTTTTCATATCCGCTGAACCGCGACCATATAACTTACCATCACGGATACTTGGTAAAAATGGATCTGAATTCCAAGCATCTAAGTGACCAGTAGGGACCACATCCGTATGACCAGCAAAACAAAACACTGGGTGTTGAGTTCCACGACGCGCCCATAAGTTGTCAACGTCGTCAAAGCGCATATTTTCGATTTTAAAACCAACCTTTTCTAAACGCTCAGCCATGATTTTTTGGCAATCATGATCGACTGGAGTGACAGAGGGTTGACGAAGGAGTTGTAGGCTAAGTTCTAAAGTATCGGAATGGTTCATGCGAGATGTGGCTAAATCTGGTGAAATCTGAACCGATATAATAGGGGAATATCACTGAGAAAGGTATGTCAAATTAAACCTTATCTATGTCTAGATAAGGTTTTGTGGAGGTTGTTCTAAAAAATTACATTTTATCCTGAGTTTTTTCAGCAGTTTGAGTAACTTTATCACCTGCTTTAGACACATCCTGCCCAAAACCCTTAAAGGTATTACAACCAGTCAATACAAAAGCGGTCATGATCGAAGCAACTAAGATTTTTTTCATCATCTTCTCCGTTTAAATGTAATTATGATGTTCTTAGAGACTAAAAAAAGTACTAGAAAATGAACATGATGGTTTATTGGTAGATGTGTTATGAATTGTTACTTCACAAACAAATCTTCATTTAAGCTGAATTTAATGACGTAAGTCTTGAGGTTCGAAACATATAATATTGAGGCTCATTCATAGGGGCGTAGTACAGACCATCAGTCCACCATTTTGCTGATTCAGAACTCAAATTTTGATTCGGACATAACCATTCAGGGCGTTGCAAACGATGATAATCTGTTTGAGGGAGGTGAGTTCCCCAACGACCTAAGCGTCGTTCTGAATTTATCCATTCCGGAAGGTGCGCTCTTGCAATGTTATATCTAGTAGGTAAATAAAGTTGACCTTTCATCACAGCAAATTTTCGTTGAATGATGTGGTTATTTGCTTCTGAAAATTGAAACTGACGTTCAGTGAAATGTTTTAGCTTTCTGTTGAGAGTGTCTTCACGGTTGAGGCCATACCATTCAGCTAAATCTAATTTACATTCACCCAAATAATATTTTAAAGCAACTTCCCAATGCTCAACTTGTTGAGTCTTTTGATTTAGTACCAAAAAATCCAGCTCTCCTAGCGTTATCGCGCCAGAAATGATCTGAATACTATGTCCAAGTAATTGATAATGGTGGTAATCACTATCAAGCAACCAAAACCATAATAAATTTTCAAAACGTAAGCCCAAACGAGTACTTTTAAGTCTAGCGAGAAAGTCAATCAAAGGCTGGGGGGAAAGATCAAGTTCGTATAAGCGAGGTTCATACTTTTGATAAAGTGTTTGCCAGTGCGTAGAATCATGCAACTCAAAAGCATTTTTTATTATTAATTCTTGCGGGAGCTTTGCCAAAATACTTGGACTGGCGATACTAAAAGCGAGTTGTCTAACGATAGGGGTTTTAAACTGTAACCAAGGTTCAAAATAAGCAACAGCTTTAGTCATCATTTAACCCAATCACAGAAATAAGCAAGCTAAGTTTAAGAAAGCAGATAAAAAACACTTTATACTAGCATGCTTGTGTTGACGTATTGGTTAATTGCTAAATGAAAACTTTGTTTTGGCGGAGTCTAGTTGTAATTTTTATTACGCTAGGAATTATTGGCGCGATATTGCCAGGAATGCCAACAACAGTCTTTCTTATTTTAGCCGCATGGGCCGCATCTAAAGGATGGCCTCAAATGGATGCTTGGTTATTGAATCATCCTAAATACGGACCGACATTGCGTAACTGGCGTGAAAATGGGACTGTTCCCCGTAAAGCCAAATGGATTGCAAGTATCATGATGCTGTTGAGCGGTATTTTAATGCTGTTTACCAATGCTCCCTTTCTCGTCAAAATTTTTACTGATGTCACTATGTTTATTGTTGCTGCCTGGCTATGGATGCGTCCCGAACCACGATAGGAAAAGGGCATTTACTGATTATTTAGGCATATAGTAAGTGCTGTCCATTTGAATATTTTAAGTTGAAAACAAAAAAACTACTGAAAAATACAAGAAATAGAGAATACGCTATGGTGAAATAATAGGATTCATCTAATACCGAGATAAAAATGGCGCATACACTTGAGCAAGCAGATGTTGTTATTGATTTAGCACAACAAACTTTAAGTTTACCTAAACATAATAAGTTTTATGTGATCTCATCTGGCAAAAATGGTATTGGAGAACAAGAAAATAGTGGGAAAACCCCACGCGGATGGCATCGAGTTGCACAGAAAATTGGTAAAAATGCGCCACAAAATTCAGTATTCATTGCGCGTCAGCCGACAGGCGAAGTTTATGACCAGCAACTAGCTCAACAATTCCCTCAAAGAGATTGGATTTTATCTCGTATTTTATGGCTAGATGGTTTAGAGCAGGGTTTCAATCACGGAGAGGGATGCGATACATTTAAACGATATATCTATATTCATGGTACTCCTGATACTGAACCAATGGGAATTCCAATGTCGCATGGTTGTATCAGAATGAAGAATGACGAAATTATCGAGTTGTTTGATCTCATTTCTGAAGATGCCTTGGTCTATATTTCTGAACATTCGTTAGAAAAGGAAGTTCTAAAATGGAAATAAGTGCTTAAATAAAATACGGAAATATCGGTTTTTTCAAAGAATTACTTATTTTTTAATCATTCGTACGCTTTTTTAGGAAAAGATTGGGAAAAGCGTTTGACAGGCTGTAAAGATTCTCTATAATGCACCTCACAAACGATGAAGACGTTAAGGGCGCTTAGCTCAGTTGGTAGAGCGTCTGCCTTACAAGCAGAATGTCGGCGGTTCGATCCCGTCAGCGCCCACCAAGCCTTTACGTTAAGACTCAAGTGCAGCGGTAGTTCAGTTGGTTAGAATACCGGCCTGTCACGCCGGGGGTCGCGGGTTCGAGCCCCGTCCGCTGCGCCACTTAAGTTTTAATAATCGTTTACCCCATAATTGCAAAATTATAGTGCAGCGGTAGTTCAGTTGGTTAGAATACCGGCCTGTCACGCCGGGGGTCGCGGGTTCGAGCCCCGTCCGCTGCGCCACTTTAAATTTGCATGCTAGGGTTGAGTTGAGTTTTTTACTCAGACAAAGTATTCTTTGTTACCTTGCTCAGGGGCGCTTAGCTCAGTT
>NZ_BAEB01000029.1:0-5457 GCF_000241225.1 Acinetobacter sp. NBRC 100985
AATCGATATATATTATCATTGATAATTGGTAGAAATTTCTCGAAGTTTATTTGAGCAAATTTTTTGTCAGTAATTGATGAGCCAGAATTAGCACCTTGTCTTAACTAAGGTGCAAAATGATTTTAACTGAAGAGTTTGATCATGGCTCAGATTGAACGCTGGCGGCAGGCTTAACACATGCAAGTCGAGCGGGGAAAAGTAGCTTGCTACTGGACCTAGCGGCGGACGGGTGAGTAATGCTTAGGAATCTGCCTATTAGTGGGGGACAACATTCCGAAAGGAATGCTAATACCGCATACGTCCTACGGGAGAAAGCAGGGGACCTTCGGGCCTTGCGCTAATAGATGAGCCTAAGTCGGATTAGCTAGTTGGTGGGGTAAAGGCCTACCAAGGCGACGATCTGTAGCGGGTCTGAGAGGATGATCCGCCACACTGGGACTGAGACACGGCCCAGACTCCTACGGGAGGCAGCAGTGGGGAATATTGGACAATGGGGGGAACCCTGATCCAGCCATGCCGCGTGTGTGAAGAAGGCCTTATGGTTGTAAAGCACTTTAAGCGAGGAGGAGGCTACTAGTATTAATACTACTGGATAGTGGACGTTACTCGCAGAATAAGCACCGGCTAACTCTGTGCCAGCAGCCGCGGTAATACAGAGGGTGCGAGCGTTAATCGGATTTACTGGGCGTAAAGCGTGCGTAGGCGGCCATTTAAGTCAAATGTGAAATCCCCGAGCTTAACTTGGGAATTGCATTCGATACTGGATGGCTAGAGTATGGGAGAGGATGGTAGAATTCCAGGTGTAGCGGTGAAATGCGTAGAGATCTGGAGGAATACCGATGGCGAAGGCAGCCATCTGGCCTAATACTGACGCTGAGGTACGAAAGCATGGGGAGCAAACAGGATTAGATACCCTGGTAGTCCATGCCGTAAACGATGTCTACTAGCCGTTGGGGCCTTTGAGGCTTTAGTGGCGCAGCTAACGCGATAAGTAGACCGCCTGGGGAGTACGGTCGCAAGACTAAAACTCAAATGAATTGACGGGGGCCCGCACAAGCGGTGGAGCATGTGGTTTAATTCGATGCAACGCGAAGAACCTTACCTGGCCTTGACATACTAGAAACTTTCCAGAGATGGATTGGTGCCTTCGGGAATCTAGATACAGGTGCTGCATGGCTGTCGTCAGCTCGTGTCGTGAGATGTTGGGTTAAGTCCCGCAACGAGCGCAACCCTTTTCCTTACTTGCCAGCATTTCGGATGGGAACTTTAAGGATACTGCCAGTGACAAACTGGAGGAAGGCGGGGACGACGTCAAGTCATCATGGCCCTTACGGCCAGGGCTACACACGTGCTACAATGGTCGGTACAAAGGGTTGCTACCTAGCGATAGGATGCTAATCTCAAAAAGCCGATCGTAGTCCGGATTGGAGTCTGCAACTCGACTCCATGAAGTCGGAATCGCTAGTAATCGCGGATCAGAATGCCGCGGTGAATACGTTCCCGGGCCTTGTACACACCGCCCGTCACACCATGGGAGTTTGTTGCACCAGAAGTAGGTAGTCTAACCGCAAGGAGGACGCTTACCACGGTGTGGCCGATGACTGGGGTGAAGTCGTAACAAGGTAGCCGTAGGGGAACCTGCGGCTGGATCACCTCCTTAACGAAAGATTGGTGACTGGTAAGAATCCACAACAAGTTGTTCTTCGAAGATGTATCTGAGGGTCTGTAGCTCAGTTGGTTAGAGCACACGCTTGATAAGCGTGGGGTCACAAGTTCAAGTCTTGTCAGACCCACCACTACTGACGAAGTGATGAATAATCACAAGCTGCTAGATGAGAAGATATGTTGTTCATTATGATTGTAAGCTGGGGACTTAGCTTAGTTGGTAGAGCGCCTGCTTTGCACGCAGGAGGTCAGGAGTTCGACTCTCCTAGTCTCCACCACGTACTTTACGGAGTGCGGGCTAAAGATTGCAGAATTTAGTAAGTAGATAGCTTATTAACTTCTGTGATTTATCACAGTTTACTACGCACCGACGAGGTGGTAGTTAATCATTAACAGATTAGTAGAATTGAGTCTGAAATAAATTGTTCACTCAATTCATTCGAAAGAATGAAATTGAGAACTAGCAAAAACACTGAATCAAGCGTTTTGGTATATGAATTTAGATTGAAGCTGTATGGTGATTAAGTTCACAGACAACGAATAGTAGCAATTAAGTTTGCAACGGTAACACTCACTTGTATGTGTTAACGACTGTTTGGGGTTGTATAGTCAAGTAATTAAGTGCATGTGGTGGATGCCTTGGCAGTCAGAGGCGATGAAAGACGTGATAGCCTGCGAAAAGCTCCGGGGAGGCGGCAAATATCCTTTGATCCGGAGATTTCTGAATGGGGGAACCCACCCGCTACAAGGCGGGTATCAATAACTGAATACATAGGTTATTGAAGCGAACGAGGGGAAGTGAAACATCTCAGTACCCTTAGGAAAAGAAATCAATTGAGATTCCCTTAGTAGCGGCGAGCGAACGGGGAGCAGCCCATTAAGTTGTGTGTGTTCTAGTGGAACGCTCTGGGAAGTGCGAACGTAGAGGGTGATATTCCCGTACACGAAAGGGCACACACAATGATGACGAGTAGGGCGAGGCACGTGAAACCTTGTCTGAATATGGGGGGACCATCCTCCAAGGCTAAATACTCCTGACTGACCGATAGTGAACCAGTACCGTGAGGGAAAGGCGAAAAGAACCCCTGTGAGGGGAGTGAAATAGATCCTGAAACCGCATGCATACAAGCAGTGGGAGCACCTTCGTGGTGTGACTGCGTACCTTTTGTATAATGGGTCAGCGACTTACATTCAGTAGCAAGGTTAACCGAATAGGGGAGCCGTAGAGAAATCGAGTCTTAATAGGGCGTTTAGTTGCTGGGTGTAGACCCGAAACCAGGCGATCTATCCATGAGCAGGTTGAAGGTTGGGTAACACTAACTGGAGGACCGAACCCACTGTCGTTGAAAAGCCAGGGGATGACTTGTGGATAGGGGTGAAAGGCTAATCAAGCCTGGTGATAGCTGGTTCTCCCCGAAAGCTATTTAGGTAGCGCCTCGGACGAATACCATTGGGGGTAGAGCACTGTTTCGGCTAGGGGGTCATCCCGACTTACCAAACCGATGCAAACTCCGAATACCAATGAGTACTATCCGGGAGACAGACTGCGGGTGCTAACGTCCGTAGTCAAGAGGAAAACAATCCAGACCGCCAGCTAAGGCCCCAAAATCATAGTTAAGTGGGAAACGATGTGGGAAGGCATAGACAGCTAGGAGGTTGGCTTAGAAGCAGCCACCCTTTAAAGAAAGCGTAATAGCTCACTAGTCGAGTCGGCCTGCGCGGAAGATGTAACGGGGCTAAAACTATGTGCCGAAGCTGCGGATGTATACTTAGTATACGTGGTAGGGGAGCGTTCTGTAAGCCGATGAAGGTGTATTGAGAAGTATGCTGGAGGTATCAGAAGTGCGAATGCTGACGTGAGTAACGACAAAACGGGTGAAAAACCCGTTCGCTGAAAGACCAAGGGTTCCAGTCCAACGTTAATCGGGGCTGGGTGAGTCGACCCCTAAGGCGAGGCCGAGAGGCGTAGTCGATGGGAAATTGGTTAATATTCCAATACTTCTGTGTAATGCGATGAGAGGACGGAGAAGGTTAAGTCAGCCTGGCGTTGGTTGTCCAGGTGGAAGACAGTAGGCATGCATCTTAGGCAAATCCGGGGTGCTCTATGCTGAGAGTCGATAGCAAGCTGTACTTGTACAGTGAAGTGGCTGATACCATGCTTCCAGGAAAAGTCTCTAAGCTTCAGTTACACAGGAATCGTACCCGAAACCGACACAGGTGGTCAGGTCGAGTAGACCAAAGCGCTTGAGAGAACTCTGCTGAAGGAACTAGGCAAAATGGTACCGTAACTTCGGGAGAAGGTACGCTGCTGACGGTGATGGGACTTGCTCCCTGAGCGGTTGGCAGCCGCAGAAACCAGGCCGCTGCAACTGTTTATTAAAAACATAGCACTCTGCAAACACGAAAGTGGACGTATAGGGTGTGATGCCTGCCCGGTGCTGGAAGGTTAATTGATGGGGTTAGCGTAAGCGAAGCTCTTGATCGAAGCCCCAGTAAACGGCGGCCGTAACTATAACGGTCCTAAGGTAGCGAAATTCCTTGTCGGGTAAGTTCCGACCTGCACGAATGGCATAATGATGGCGGCGCTGTCTCCAGCAGAGGCTCAGTGAAATCGAAATCGCTGTGAAGATGCAGTGTACCCGCGGCTAGACGGAAAGACCCCGTGAACCTTTACTGCAGCTTGACATTGAACTTTGACCTTACTTGTGTAGGATAGGTGGGAGGCTTTGAAGTTGGAACGCTAGTTCCAATGGAGCCGTCCTTGAAATACCACCCTGGTAATGTTGAGGTTCTAACTCTGCCCCGTAATCCGGGGCGAGGACCATGTCTGGTGGGTAGTTTGACTGGGGCGGTCTCCTCCTAAAGAGTAACGGAGGAGTACGAAGGTGCGCTCAGCGTGGTCGGAAATCACGCGTAGAGTATAAAGGCAAAAGCGCGCTTAACTGCGAGACCCACAAGTCGAGCAGGTACGAAAGTAGGTCTTAGTGATCCGGTGGTTCTGTATGGAAGGGCCATCGCTCAACGGATAAAAGGTACTCTGGGGATAACAGGCTGATACCGCCCAAGAGTTCATATCGACGGCGGTGTTTGGCACCTCGATGTCGGCTCATCTCATCCTGGGGCTGAAGCAGGTCCCAAGGGTATGGCTGTTCGCCATTTAAAGAGGTACGCGAGCTGGGTTTAGAACGTCGTGAGACAGTTCGGTCCCTATCTACCGTGGGCGCTGGAAATTTGAGAGGATCTGCTCCTAGTACGAGAGGACCAGAGTGGACGAACCTCTGGTGTACCGGTTGTGACGCCAGTCGCATCGCCGGGTAGCTATGTTCGGAAGGGATAACCGCTGAAAGCATCTAAGCGGGAAGCCTACCTCAAGATAAGATTTCCCTAGGAATTTATTCCTCTAAAGAGCCGTTCGAGACTAGGACGTTGATAGGTTGGGTGTGGAAGTACGGTGACGTATGAAGCTGACCAATACTAATTGCTCGTGAGGCTTGACTATACAACACCCAAACAGTTGTTGTATTCAAGATAAATTCAATACATAACTTGATTTAGTGAAGAAACTAGTTACAATACAGACCCAATTAACTAATCCGTTAATAACTCTTTCGGTACTAAGTGGCAAAAACGTAAGACCACCGAAAGCCAAAACAGTTTGCTGGCGACAATAGCAAGAGTGAACCACCTGATCCCTTCCCGAACTCAGAAGTGAAACCTCTTAGCGCTGATGGTAGTGTGGCACTTGCCATGTGAGAGTAAGTCATCGCCAGCTTTTAAATACTAACACCCCCC